>MFRL01000015.1 GCA_001784565.1 Candidatus Melainabacteria bacterium GWF2_37_15 | reverse complement strand
AAATGCCTTGCCAGGCAATTATCTAACATCGTTTGGAAAATACTAAAATACTAATTTATTTTAAAAATCGATAGAAATATCTAACCTACAAAGCTACAATAATTGGTGGGCTAAAGCCCACCCTATTAAACTACCTGCAATAATAGGGTGCATAAATGTACCCTACGGAATTTATTTAAGCGGTGCGCAATAGCGCACCCTACAAAATATTAATTATTAATTGCCAGTGGGCTAAAGCCCTATTTAACTACTCTGAGTTCTCCGTCTTCTTTTTCCACTATTTCTATTTGGTCTTTTAAAGGCTTGCTAACGTCTATATCTAATTTTGTTGCGTTTTGTTCAAAGAAATTATCCATAAAATAACGCTCACTAGAATTGTCTTTAGGATTAATTTGAGCCTTTTTGTATTCCTGCATATAGAATTTCATATCTTTTTTGCCAGAAACAAAAGCAAGATAAGAAGGAGAAAGAATACAAGCTACAGCTTTAAAATCTTTATTTTGTTTTTGCTTAGTTTTGGTTTCAGCCTCTTTTACCAATTCTCCAAATTCTTTACCTCTTTGATGTATGTTTGGACTACCTGCATATTCTGACATAGGCATTATGCATATCTGGCCAAAAGATGTAGTAATTCCAATGTTACATATATTTTTTAACATTTGTTTGTATCCTTTACTTTAAAATTTTAACTACATCTGTATAAAATCACCTAAAAATAAAAGTTAATAATAATTTATAAAATTATTTACAAATTGTAATCCTTAAGTTTTAAGCTATACAGGCGGGGTAGGGATCCCGCCCTACAGTGTAAACAGAATAAGTATAAACAGCACAGATAAGGCACTTGCCTAAGGTGCCTTATCTGTTTATCGAGTATTTTGTTTTTGTTTGTTACAAAACATCGGGTAGTCGCCCGGAAGTTTGTGTTATTTTTGTAAAGATACTGACCTCCAGGCTTCTACCCCTGTTTTGCGGTCAGATAGACGTCTATCATCTTGTTTGTACAGAATCAAATCTTAGTAGACTAACTAACCACCAAAACTTGACCTTGTAAATCTTATTATACTTTATGCTGTAAGTGTCTTCAACCCTTAAGGTGTAAAATTTTATTGCGTTTTATTGATAAATTTTGTGAAGAGGTTGTTACAATAGCCAAGCTGCTCTCGAATTATTAAATTTTATAAACTTTTCACATTACCACGTTTAAAAATTTCATTTTAGGGAAAGTATATATATAGAACTGGCGAGCAATCTTCCTTCAATCCTTCTCTCTAATTCCTCTCTAATATGTGGTAGACATAATCGGCGTAAAGGCCGATTTTTTTTTGTGTAAAAATGCTATTCCCGCCCGGGTAAATGCTTCATCCAGTCCGCCCCCAGCTCGCTGAAAAAATTATGCGCCTGCGCTACATCTTCGTAAGTTATCGGGTCATACGGCATATCCATTTCTTCCGGCAAATCATCAGCTTCCTGGAATTTTAAACTGTTTTTATATTCTTTTGTATCTATCCCCAATATCGCCAAACCAAGGTTTTTCCCGCAATGCAGACAGGTTATCCTTACTATCACATTATTTTCTTCTTTTCTTACAGGCTCAACAGAGTCTTTACTAAAAAAATTATCACAGCAGGAACACTTTAAATTTTCAAAAAATTTCCTGATTAATTCAAAATTTTGATCCATGATAGTTTTCCAAATTAATTACCCTAATAAAATTATTTCACTTTTTGGATAAATTAACAAAATTAAGTTTTTTTAACTAACTATTCAAGTAAATTAACCCAAAATAGCTCTTAAGATTAATAGCTATTTTTCGTTTTTTAAGTAAGATATATTTAATCAACTTATTTTGCTTTTATTTTTATAAGGGATTGTACGAAACATCTCAGATTATTATTTAATATAAATAATAATCCCAAATTTCATGTAAAGTTAATGGTTTTATTATGGTGAGTAGTAACTTATGTAAAAATTATTTAGAAATGTTTGTTAATATTTTATTGAATATTACAAGTTTCTATATTATATATAAAGAAGTGTTTTAATAAACAAAATCTGCCTCATGATCTCTTCTTCCCCGTTATACAACGGGGCTTTTTATTGGGGATATTTATAAGTTTCTAAGTTCATTTTTATAATTGCAAAGCATGCCGGGCATGCCTTAATTTCGGCATGGATTGCTTTTGCATGAATGTTAAGATTTATTAAACATAGTATATATCAATCCTAAAGCAACACTGCGTTAAGGTCGATAACTGTAAAAGAAGAAGTCGTCAAGGAGATAGAATGGCCCTAAGTGTTAACAACGAACTAAGCATCACAAAACAGAGCAATATATTTGCTTCTGCTGCCGCTGGTTCTTCAGTTAGCCCTTCTACCACACCTACTACCAGCCCTTCAGATATTATTAAGGGAGATGAATTATCCAGAGTCGCCAGGGAAATATTATCCGGCGCCCAGAGGAAAACATCTGTTGCTCCCACGGATGTGAAAATTTTCACCCAGGGAGCAAATGTTGACACAGTCAGACAAGTCGCAACAAACCGTACAGGCTTTGATGTAACGCTTTCCCAGGATGCAATGCAGGCAATAAACTCTTTAAAAGCACAAGCTGCACAACATCAAGTTCAAAATTTAACCCCAATAGTTGACGGAAAAGTTCATTTTAATTCAGAAAAAGTTGATCTCTCCGAATCCAAAGCTATATTTAATCTTGAAAATTATCGGGAAACTGAAGTTTCCCAGTCCTCCAGTCTCTATAAGGACAGAAAAGGCCCTGGCGGGCTCTTCGTTCCTTTCCAAAAAGATGAGGAAAATGATAGTAAAAAAGGTCTTAGTTTAATGATTTAAATTATTAAATTTTTGAATTAACAGCCATCACCCCTTTCCTGTATTAATGATTATATGGGGTGGTTTTTTAAATACAAGAAAGTTTTTATACATGTTTTTTTATAAATAAATTTCTTTTGGACAGCAGTTGAAAAAATTTTTGTACAAAATTTTACAAAATAATTATGATATTTGTGCCTCGTCCATGTGAAAATCCAGGAAATTCTGATTTATGGCTCGATTTATAAAAAATTTCAGCCTTTTGGCATATAAAGGTTTAATTAAAAATTTTACCTGTGAACTATAAGCACTTTTCAGCTTTCTGGCAGACTCATTTTCTTCCAATATTACAAAGGCATGCGTGTTTCTAAGCAAGCTGTATTTATCCACGCATTTCCGACATTTTTCATAAATCACAGAGCTGGTAAATATAATATTTATTGCCCTACTTCTAAAGAATTTATTTATGGAATTATGATTGTCTGTTATAAATATATTTTCTTTATCAAAACCGAAATCTATCAGATTTTTAACAAGCCAGGCCGAATCCGCAAGGTTATCTGCAATAATAAGTGCACTCTGGGTTTTACTAAAATCTTCCAGCAAAGATGTACTATCCTGCTCTTCAGGGGCAAAATCAACGCTAACTTCTCTTATGCCAAAATTAATTAACTTGGTTATAAGGCTTTCGGTTAAATAACCGCCGCTTCTGATTATAAGTGTGTCCTTATCCCAGATATCATCGTTCAGGATAATGTTTAAATTCTGTTTTTCCAGTATATTTGCAGCTTTTAAGCTTATAAGGTCAATGTAATTTTTACCAGACATGCCTGCCCCCTTTAATTTATTAAAGTATTATGTTTGTTTATTTTTAAATATAGTTTACATATCGTTACAAAACTTAAAAAACTTTAATGTCAACTTTTTTATTCAGGAGTTTTTAATCATTAGAAATAAATAATCCAAGAGGGAAGGTAAGTCTATGATGAATATTTCAGGAATTTCAAGAACGCAGTCATTAAGTTTTGGTTCAAAAGAACCAGTTAAAAATGCTTGTAAAGAATACAAATTAGCAGTCAACGCTGCGAAGAACTTTGGACAAGAAACCGGATTTTATTCTGATAAAGAAATTGGTTGCCAGGTAGCTGTAGAGGATGACTGTCTAGGAACTGAGCTTCATGATGCTAAAAGAGCAGCAGATAGGGGTGAAATCACAGATTTAGTGCTAGTAAAACCATATCTTTCTAAAATAAAGCATTAGTCAGAAAACGCTAAAACTTCTTTTTGACTTTTAGCTTCTTTATTAATATTTTGTTTCTATGAAGATCCACTACATACAACACGTTCCATTTGAAGACCTGGGCAATATTAAAAACTGGGCAGAGGCCGGAGAGCATACTCTGACAGTGACAAAGGTGTATGAAAACTCTGATTTCCCTGCCCCGGATTCAATAGACTTCCTTATAATACTTGGCGGGCCAATGAGTATATACCAGGAAAACGATTACCCATGGCTCAAAGCGGAAAAACAGTTTATAAAAAACGTTATTAAAGCCGGTAAACTTGTGCTGGGAATATGTCTTGGAGCGCAATTACTGGCTGATTCGCTGGGAGCAAGGGTTTATAAAAATTTACAAAAGGAAATCGGATGGTACCCGCTTAAAAAAACGACTAAAAGCCAGCTTTTTAAAGACTTTCCTGATGAATTTATGGCATTTCACTGGCACGGCGACACCTTTGAGCTGCCTTTGAATAGCACCCTTATAGCATCAAGTGAGGCTTGTACAAATCAGGGATTTATATACAATGACAGAGTTGTGGCTTTACAGTTCCACCTTGAATCCTCACACGCCTCAGTTGAAAAGCTGGTCCAGAATTGCTCAAATGAAATCATTCCGGGAACATATATTCAAAACCCGCAGGATATGATAAGTTATGCAAAATTTCCCGAAATTGAAGCAAATTTATACAGTTTGTTAGATAATATGGAAAAATTATTGAATGCTATAGGACAGAATGTTATTGGAGGAAAATTATGAGAAAACCGATCATCGCAGGCAACTGGAAACTCAACAAAACCATAGACGAATCAATAAGTCTTGTTGAGGACATAAAAGTAAAAACAATGGACCTTAACAGGGAACAAATGCCTACAGTAGTTGTATGTCCTGTTTTTACAGCGCTTAAGTCTGTTGCTAATATTTTAGAGCATGGCAAGGGGATCGATCTTGGAGCACAGGACTGTTACCACGTGGATTCCGGCGCTTATACCGGTGAAGTTTCAGTTCCTATGCTTAAAGACATTTGTGTAAGCTATATAATAGTAGGACACAGCGAAAGAAGGCAGTATTTCGGAGAAACAGACGAAACAGTAAACCAGAAAGCAAAAGCAATCCTTTCACATGGTCTTATCCCGATTATCTGCTGTGGTGAAAGTTTAGAGCAGAGAGAAGCCGGAAAAACCGACGAAATAGTTAAAACCCAGGTTAAAGCAGACCTTAAAGGCTTGAGCAATGAAGAAATCGCAAAGTCAGTGATTGCTTATGAACCTATCTGGGCTATCGGCACAGGAAAAACCTGCGATTCACCAGAGGCTAACAGGGTAATTAAATTAATCCGTGACACTGTAGCTGAAGTTTCAACCCGTGAAGCAGCCGATAAAATGCGCATTCTCTATGGCGGAAGCGTAAAAGCATCAACTATTGAAGAGCAAATGAGCATGTCAGATATTGACGGTGCGCTGGTTGGTGGAGCTAGCCTTGAAGCGGACAGCTTTGTCGGGATTATCAAAGGCACCATGCTCGCAAGAACTGGAAAATAAGAATAACTACATAGCTAATATACATAAAAGCAAATCTTTTATAGATTTGCTTTTATGCGCAAATCTATATTAATTATTTTTTGCTTCTTTATAATTCCTTTGCCAGCTTTCAGTAAAAGCCAACAGGATGGAGCTAGCTGTTCTATTAATATTAAAACACTGCTTGATAGTAATAAATCTGTGATAGAAGATGATTTCAATGCTGAACTTTCTGAAAACATCTATTACAAAGGGAATTTGCTATTTCCTCAGGGAAGTATCCTTAAAGGAAATATTTCAAAAATAGAAAAGCAGAATATTTTAAGAACAAATGCTTGTATACACGTGATAGTTAATGAAATTCAAACTCCTGATTCTCAAATAATCAGTTTTAAAGACGATCCTCTAAAATTAAAATTTATGGACCCCCGCTCTAAAACGCTGGCAAGAAAAACTTTTGAACGAGCTCCAAGTGTAATAGCACAGGGTGTAGTAGCTATTTCTTTAGGGGCTGCGTCAAATCTTGGCGGAGGTGTTATATATGCTATAGGAGTAGGGACATCTGCTGGAGCTGGTTTAATATCAGGATTTATATCACCTGATGCAGGCTTGTCCAGGTCAAGAGGAGCACTGGTCAGGGCATTTGAAAACACCAGCCCCGGAACTGTCTATGTAATAACGCGCAAAAGGTACAATGTATATTATAAACCTGATTCATCTACCAGCTTAAAACTTGATGGCGCTCAAATATCCAGAATCCAAGATAGCCTTGTTAAACCTGAATGAACCCCCACGGCAAGACCTCATCCTGCGGCCTTGCCCGTAAAGCATACCAGTCAGGATCAAGATGTCTAAATTCCTTAAAAGCCCGATTCCAGCTCCCGAGCGTCCCGCTCAATTCATACACCTTCTCAAGCATAGGAGCTAGCCGCCTGTCGCCACGTGACAGCACTGCCTGAATATAATCCCATTTAATGCTCGTGGGCTTGTATTGCACTTTATGAGTCTGTAATTCCTTTCTTAAATAATTGCTTTTAGCTTCCAATTCCTCATTCGCTGACCTTGCTTCCCGCTGGAAAGGAGTCTGCGCTTTGGCAACAAATGAACTCACGCTTAAAGACAGGTTAAAACCCTTATTATCCTTCTTTAACCTTATCATCAAATCTGCCAACGCCTCAATATCCTCCTGTGTTTCACCCGGCAGCCCGATTATTCCGTACACTTTCAGGCCGGTCAGGCCATTTTCATGCGCGGTTTTTATTCCTTTAAATATAGCAGTTTCAATAAGGTCTTTGTTTATTTTCTTTCTTAATCTGTCAGTTCCTGCTTCAATTGCGACAGTGCTGCTCTTTTGCCCGCATTCCACAAGGGTTTTTATAATAAGAGGAGTAATTTTATCCACCCTTAATGAGGAAACAGATATTTCAAACTCTTTTTCTTTCCTTTTTTCAAGAATATATTGGCATATTTTGTCAAAATCAGGATGTTCCGTGATTAACGCGCCCAAAAGTCCTATTTTATCTGAATATTGCAGTCCTGTATCAATTGCAGCCTTAATGTTCTCAAAAGCCGGATACCTCGCAGGCAACGTTAAATAGCTGGCAATGCAGAAATGGCACTTCTTAGGGCATCCCCGCGCAATCTCCACCATAAACATGTTAGGAAATACCGACTTTTCAGTAAGAATAGGCGTGTATAAACTTTTTTGAAAATCCTTAACATAAGTTTTGTGGACTACTTTTTCTCCTTTGTTTAAGGAAGGCACGTAAATACCCGGAATTTGCGATATTCGCTCGAGCTTTGCCTTCTTATCCTTAATATCCCGCATTTCTTTATATACATTAACCACTTCTACCAGTGATTCATCGCCTTCCCCTATGTTAATAAAGTCAAAGAACTCGGCATAAGGTTCGGGATTAGCAGTTAAAACAGGCCCCCCTCCAAACACCAGCGGAAATTCCTCACCCCTATCCTCTGCACGGAAAGGAATTTTGTACTTATCAAAAATTTTAAACATGCCTAAAAAATCAAGCTCGAATGAAAATGAAAATCCCATTAATTCAATGTTCTCAACCTGATGAAATGTCTTTTCAGTATCAGTAAATACCCTTTCAGGATAAACATCCGGGTTCTCGTCAAAAAGCCTGAACAGATGCAGATACCCCAAAGACGCCATCCCGATCATATACGTGGAAGGGAAGCAGAACCACAGCGGAATTGCATCACTTTTCCTAACTGCGGGTTTATATATGTATTTTTCCTCTGATTTTGTTATCATATCAGTGTAAATATAACATTATCGGAAAATGATTAATAGCA
The DNA here is from genome assembly GCA_001784565.1 of Candidatus Melainabacteria bacterium GWF2_37_15. Lineage (GTDB taxonomy): Bacteria > Cyanobacteriota > Vampirovibrionia > Gastranaerophilales > UBA9971 > GWF2-37-15. Next base: position 29,840 of record MFRL01000015.1, on the reverse strand, counting down.
TCTCAGTACAAACCAAATATGAATTAATTTGCGGCCTGATTAATGAAGGTTCAAGTGTCCTTGATTTGGGTTGCGGTTCTGGTGATCTACTGAAACTCTTAAGGGAAAAGAAAAATGCACGAGGCAGAGGCGTTGAGATAAATGAAGACAACGTTATAAAATGCATAGAAAAGGGTTTATCAGTTTTTCAAGGCAACCTTGATGAAGGGTTACAAGACTATCAAAATAAGTCTTTTGACTTTGTAGTATTAAATCAGACCTTGCAGTGCGTGCATAAACCGGACTATGTTATCCAGGAAATGCTGCGGGTGGGAGAAAAAGGCATAATAAGCTTCCCTAATTTCGCATACTGGCGAGTGCGGTCTTACCTGCTTTTTAACGGCAAAATGCCTGTATCCGGGATTTTGCCTTATGAATGGTACAACACACCGAACATTCACTTGCTGACGATCACTGATTTCAAGAATTTTTGCAGGGAAAGAAAAATTAAAATTTTAAAAGAGATATATGTAAACAGAGCGCAGGTTAAAAACGACTTTATCCATACATTGATGCCTAATTTCTGGGCAGAGGAAGCTATTTTTGTTGTACAGAGGGATATAAGTAGGTCATAAGATTTTGAATCTTATGCAATCATGTTAAAATTGGTTTCACAATGGGGTAAGCCCTGAATCATTTCCCCTTCGGACACGCTATAAACGTGGAATAGTCGAAGAAAGGAGGTGATGCCGGATGAAGGTTAAATTTGCCGTTAGCGAGCGGGAATTATTAATACTCGTTATTGTAATTCTTCTCCTATATGGCAAAAAAGACCTAGTAGAAATACTAAGTCTTTTACTTCATTAAAAATGGGCTTTTAAAGAGGATGTCCTGGCGGGGCATCCTCGCCCTTTTTATTATTATAACATTAGTTTTGGGATTTTAAAGTGGGGTTGTCAAAGTTGTCACTTTTGATCCCAAGCGTCACCCTGAACTTGTTTCAGGGTCTTGCAAGTGAAGAAAAAAATTATTTGGTTAAAAAAAATTTTTTGGGTAATATAGAATTCATTGACAGATAAAAATTAAGAATTATGGATATTATGGATACATTTTATTTAATGAAAAATCTGGATGAATCAGAAAGAGTTATTTTTCAATTTGAGTATGGCAAACAAAAGAAAAATGCTGGAATAGCTTATGTATTGTTGATTTTTTTAGGTTTATTCGGAATACATAAGCTATATTTAGAAAATAAAATTATGTGCGTTGTATACACATTAATTACGATTTTAGGTGCTTTTATTATCATTGGTCCATTTATTACTGTAATGTTATGCATAATTGATCTTTTTCTTATCCCAAGCAGGATTGAAACACTTAATAATACCCTAGAAAAAAGTCTTTACGACAAAATTATTAATTCTCGTGCTAAATCGCAAGTTGAAGAAAAGCCTGCTACCTATTACGAGCCTAGCATTACATATCCTCGGCAGTATTAATAAATTTATCTCCACGTTTACAAGATGCTGAAACAAGTTCAGCATGACGATTTTAGCCTGGAATAAACGCTGGCAAGATTCTTCGCTTCGCTCAGAACGACGTGAGGGACTGCTAGTTTTTTTGTATTAAAATATAAAAAACCGGTAAGAGGAGATAAATAGAAGATGAGTAAACTCTGGAGTGGGAGATTCCAAAAATCAACACATAAACTTACAGATGACTTTAATTCGTCAATTCATTTTGACCAGAGACTTTATAAACAGGACATTACAGGTAGTATAGCCCACGCAAAAATGCTCGGAAAACAGGGCATCATTCCGCAGCAGGACGCAGAACTCATCCAAAAAACACTTAAAGAAATACTCTCAGACATTGAAGAAGGCAAAGTTGAGTTCGATGTGGCTGCCGAGGACATACACATGAACGTGGAATCGATATTAATCGAAAGAATCGGCGACTTTGGCAAAAAACTCCACACCGGTCGCAGCAGGAACGACCAGGTTGCTCTCGATATGCGTATGTATCTGAAAGATGAAATACAAACCCTTACAGAGATGCTGGTTGCCCTGCAAAGGATTCTTTTAAACCTTGCAAAAGAAAATAGCATGACAATAATGCCCGGCTACACACATCTGCAAAAAGCCCAGCCCATAACCCTTGCCCATCATTTACTGGCTTATGTGGAAATGTTTAAAAGAGATAAACAAAGATTACAGGACACATATAAGCGCACTAACGTGCTTCCATTAGGATCAGGAGCGCTTGCAGGGACTACTTACCCGCTGGACAGGGATTTCGTAGCACAGGAATTAGGTTTTGACGCTGTGTCATTAAACAGCCTTGATGCAGTATCCGACAGGGACTTCTGCATAGAACTTTTAAGTAATTTATCAATAATAATGATGCACTTAAGCAGGTTTTCAGAAGAGATTATCCTCTGGTGTTCTCACGAGTTCCAATTTATAGAGCTGGATGATGCTTTCAGCACAGGCAGCAGCATTATGCCGCAAAAGAAAAACCCTGATATAGCCGAACTCGTCAGAGGCAAGACAGGTCGTATTTATGGAAGCCTTATGGCGCTGTTAACTACCATGAAATCACTTCCCCTTGCTTACAACAAAGATATGCAAGAAGACAAAGAGCCGGTTTTTGATGCAATAGATAATGTAAAGATGTGCATTCCGGTATTTACCGACATGGTAAGAACTATGAAAGTCAATAAAAACAAAATGTACGAAGGCGCAAAAGGTGGATTCACGAATGCAACTGACCTGGCAGACTACCTGGTTAAAAAAGGTGTTGCTTTCAGGGATGCGCACTCAATTGTAGGGAAAATAGTGTTTTCCTGCATAGAAAGAGGCATCGGCCTTGAGGATATGACACTTGATGAGTACAAAGCTGTATCATCGGCCATTGAAAACGATGTATTTAAGGCAATTTCGCTTGAAGAATGCGTTAACAAGCGCAATATTATTGGCGGACCTGCCGAAGAGATGGTTAAAAAAGCAATTGAAGTTAACGAGGCGTTGATTTAGCCTTTTCTTCCAGCTTTTTCAATTCCTTTTTCCTGATTTTAACTTCCTTCTTATTAGGCGGAGCAATCGGTAAATCAACCGTAATTGGAGCATGATCGGAAACCGGCGGACAAAGTGAATGGTTTAAGTCATGTAAAGTCCTGGCATAAAAAGGTGCAAACCTGCCAAGCACATCTTCATCTTCTACAACCTTGCAGGCACAGGGTTTTACAAATATCCAGTCAAGCTTAAATCTACCCAGATACCAGTCCCGATCAAAATTATACGTTGAAACAAAGCCTTTAAGGTTTGCCCGCTGGTTAGAATTTGATAAGGGCCCATCGTGACCTTTAACAGCCCTGTATTTTTGCCCGCCATAGTCAAAACGCCCGCCACCTTCAAATTTCATACTCTTTATAATGTGGAAAAGCCTTCTTTCTTTGTTAGGAGAAACAACAGGAACGTTTAATACTGTAGGGTTATTATGTTTTCTGGCAATATCCAAAGTAGTCTGCCCAGCAGAAACAATTAATGCGTATGGCACCAACGCATGTATAACCTGTCTTCCTACAAAATGCGGATCAGTTATCTTCTTTTTAAGCTCTCGTTTGATAGTAGTAGGTCTGCCATCCCTTGTTGTGGTGTTAAGGTCACCTCCAAGCACTATCGGATTCTTTATATCCTTGATCTTTTCAAGCAATTCCTTCATCTGCTTGTATCTGGATTCAGGCAATGTCCTGTTTTCAAGGTGTACAGAGATAACCGTTAAAGGTTCTTCCACCCCGGGGACTTCCACGTCAGCCAATAAGGCTATTCTGCTTCCACGCCTTATTTCCCTGAAAATTGCCTCATTAAAAATAAAATCAGCAGCTTTTCTTCTCAGGTATTCAACTTCTACAACCTTGTCCTTTTCGTGTTTAAACCAGTCATAGTAGTTTGTAAGTCTTATAATTCTTATATTTTTTAAAGGAAATCGGCTTAAAATAACGTTACCGTGCAAACCTTTATATTTAGCCCCGTCAACAACATATTCACCATTGGGAAATAAAACTCTTTCTTCTGACCACACATTCTTTTCAATGCCGAGATGTGTTGGGTCAACTTCCACAAATTCCGTCCCGAATGCGTAATTAAAACCCAGGATTTTCGCGAGTTCTTCAGGTATATTTTTATACCCGGTCCTCGGCATCCCGATATCAGCTTCGTTAATGAGCAGTATATCAAGATTCTTCAGGATTTCTACCTGTTCTTTAATTTCTTTAAGGTTTTTTCCTTTTATTTTTGAATAAAATTCATCGGGATTTGTAAAAATCAGCTTAATAAGGTCAAGATTGCGCCCCCTGGCAATATTCCATGTCCCTACTCTTATAAAATCACCTAATATTGCATTATTGTTCAATTTTATATCTTTTGGAGCAATGGTGTTATCAAGTACAGGGTTATTAAGAACAAAATCCAGCTCTTTTTGCAATTCCTCTGCAGGTTCCGCTGTTTTTGACAGTTCAACCAGCTCATCAAAGTCTAGTAGGTTAAAAAGTTTTTCATTTTCAACAGCAAGCACAAAGGTGCTATTAAAAAACAAACCTACAACCAAAATCATTCTTATAAAAAACATAGCTCACTCTACCATTTAAAAAATTTTCCGATCCTATAAACTTATTGTAATGCAAAATGAAGTACAAATAAAAATAAATGAAATGAGACTCGGCGGAATAATGGGAATTCCCGCTAATGCACAGGGAATTGTCATATTTGTGCATGGCAGCGGAAGCAGCAGGCACAGTCCAAGAAACAAATTTGTTGCGAACAGGTTGCAGGAAAACGGTTTTGCAACGCTTTTATTTGACCTGTTAACCCCAATTGAAGATCTTGAGTACATGAACAGGTTTAACACTGACCTGTTAAGCAAGCGGCTGGAATTTGTAACACGCTGGGTTCAAAGAAATCAATACACAAAAAATTTGTCTATAGGATATTTTGGAGCAAGCACAGGGGCAGCAGCAGCTCTTGTTGATGCAGCAGGGCTAAAACCCGACATCAAGGCTGTGGTTTCACGCGGCGGACGGCCTGATTTAACGGAAGATTCGACCCTCGCCCAGGTTGAATGCCCTGTTTTGCTGATTGTCGGGGGCGACGATGATGTTGTTATTGACTTTAATAAAAAAGCATTTAAAAAAATCGGGAGTGCTAAAAAGGAATTAAGTATTGTAGAAGGAGCTACCCATTTATTTGAAGAGCCGGGCAAGCTGGAGGAAGTTGCTGATTTGGCGGTGGAGTGGTTTAAGAAGTGGTTAATGGTTGACAGTTGATCTGGTTAATTCATATTTTTGTCTTAAAATACTCCAAGGAGATGGCAGATCATTGCAATCATAACCGTTTAATATGGCTAAATCATCAAATAACTCTAATAAAGCTCTATCTCTGTCACGATTAAGTCCTTCTGGTTTACCGCTAAGGAATAGTTCAGGAGCCACATTTTGCAGAGCAGTTAAAATATCCTTAATGGTTGGTTTATAACCAAGTTCAGTTAAAGAATGTAATTTACAAATATTACAACCTATATATGTTTCAAATAAACAAAGCGCATCAAGATATTCTTTCCGGTTTTTTACAAAATTTTCAAAATTAAAATGAGCTATATCATTTCTTAAATTCTTAATCACAATTCTTTTTTCACTAAGTACTTTATACCCTTTGTCGTTTTCCGGTTTAACATAATAAAACGTTTTTTTAATTTCTTGATTTAAATAGAATTGTTTATAATTTAGTACTAAATCCAAAAGATGTGAAAGGTAAATAGAATTTATTAATCTAACAAATTTTTCATTATCTGAAACCTGATTATCATTTATTATCTTTAATAATCTATTTCCTTTCCGAGTATCGTATTCTCTATATACATATTTATTTAAGAAAAAACTTTTAAATTGATTAAAAGAATTAGTGCCATATACAGCTTCCACAGAGTTTAATAATTTAGTCCGAATTGTAATTTCAAGACTCATTAAACGCCTAAATAGTTTGCTAAACTCTATTTCATATATATCCAGCATGAAAATATTAAATCATAAATTATATAAAAAGATAATTAAAAAAGTTGAAAAATATCTAATTAATGATATACTGATAATATAAATCTATATAGATCAATTTAGTTGATTTTAGAAAGTTATGCACGCCTTTAGGGCGTGCTTTTGTATTTTATATAATATTACATTATTTCAATTGTTTCCGCCCAATAAGCCACCCTGCAATCGCAGCGGTAATAGGCACACATAGCACAATCCCGATACTTCCGGTTATTGCCGCTGTTATTTCTGTTGCTATGGAATTAAGGTTAATCAGTTTTATAAACGGGGCATTTGCAGCAAGAAGCATCAAGGAGAACGCTCCCCCAATGTAAGCCATTATAAGGGTGTCCGACATTGTGCCCATTATATCTCTGCCTACATTCATTCCTGATTTAATGAGTTCAACAGGTGTCAGGTCTTTGTTGGCATTTTTAATTTCATTAATACTGCTTGCTATAGACATTCCGACATCCATAACAGCGCCCAGCGCAGCTATAATTACCGAGGCAGCTAAAATTTCTGTAAAATCAAGGTCGGGTCTTGCCATCCATAACATAGAGGATTCCTGGTCATGAAATCCACTCAAAGGTGCGCTGTGTATTACCAACAGGGAAACAAGCCCGGCTATAGTCACGCTTATAATAGTGCCAAGGCTGGCCGAAAGGCTCTTGAGGTTCCATCCTCCCACTATAGTCATTGTCATTATTGTGGAAATAAGTGATACACCTATAGCAGAAGGGATAATAGGATAACTGTTCAATATTGCCGGTACAAGGACAAAAAATATTAAAAATGTTGTTACTCCCAGGGATATTAACGATCTCAAGCCTTTCTTCCCGCCAATAGCAAGCAGTAACACCAAAAATAGTCCTAAAATTATCATTAATATCGGGAATCTTTCAATATCTGTGATGTAAAACTGAGTCTGCCCGGGCGTTTTCTCCATGGTCAGTACAACCCTCATGCCGGGCCTGAGTTTTATGTCATAAGCGGGGTTGGAAGTAAGCTGATTTTCTATTTCAACTATTTTTCCCTTGTGTTTACCGTTAATTACAATCACTTTAGCCAGTTGAATAAGTTGAGAAGTTTGAAATGCGCTGGCCAGATCCTGGTTTTGTTCTTCTTTTATTATTTCCAGCACTTTTCCACTGGCAAAGTCGATTTCCGGCTCAACGTATTCCGGCGCTTCCTGCGCAAAGACAGAAACACTTAAAAATATGGTTATTATTAAAGAAGCAATTACATTAAAAAGTTTTTTCATTTTAAATTTCCTATTCTTTAATCGGGAATATGCTCAAAAAGGTCTTGTGTATTGCATTCAAGAGCATTACATAGTTTATTTACTGTATCTAGACTGATATTTGCAATTTGGTCATGGTAAATGCGAAAAACCGTATTTTGACTCAACCCTGTTAATCTACAAAGTTCAGTCATTCGCATTCTCTTTTCTCCGAGTATTTTCGAAAGATTATTTTTAATCATAGTAATAAAAGTATAAAATATTTTTTTGAGCTTAATTTTTTATTGAAACTATAGTAAATTTTATAGAAACTAATTGTATTTTATTGTAATATTTTTAATAAAAGGTGAATATTAAATGGGAAAAACTGACAGGTAATGCGGAATCCCAGGTTTTAGCCGAAATAGCCCTGGATGAAACTAACAGGATTTCCAGAATGTCCGAAAAAATCGGCATTATTTTAAAACATTAATTTACTTTTTAATGGATTTAAGTTCAATAATATCTGTATAATTACTCGCTGTTACTCTTTCTACTGTTGTTAAATCTTTTCGCAATGCGACAATGTTCCCCTGAACATGTGCTACATCAAACGTTAGCTTGTCGATATCAGCTTTATGCACTTCAGACGCATGAATGAGCGCTTTAAGCATCTGGGTATTTTCGTCCATTTGATTTTTAAGAATTACATTATCCTGCTTAAGATCTGTAACATCCTGTTTTAAATTCGTAATATCTTGTTTTACAATTTTAACGTCCTGTTTAAGTCCTGTGACATCCTGTTTAAGTCCTGTGACATCCTGTTTAAGTCCTGTAACGTCCTGCTTAAGGCTGGAGGTATCTTGCTTGATGCTTTTTAGTTCTTCTAAAACTATTTTTTGAAATTCCTGATTATCCATGGCTTAAATCCCTTAAGTTCATTTATAGCAATTTTAATACAAAATTTTTTATATTAAAACAACTCCTGCTGATGTGCTGGCACTTTATATCCCAAATGTTTATAAGCTTCCGCAGAAGCCTTCCTACCTCGTGGTGTTCTTGAAATCATACCCGCCTGCAAAAGATAAGGCTCATACACATCCTCTATTGTCCTTATATCCTCTCCCAAAGCAGCAGCTAAAGTTTCTATTCCTACAGGGCCACCATCATGCTTTTCAATAAGCAATTTCAACAAGTCCCTATCAGTTATATCCAGCCCACATTTGTCTATATTTAACATACAGAGTGCTTTTTCCGCTATTTTTTCAGTAACTACGCCGTCGGATTTAACCATAGCATAATCCCTTATCCTTTTTAATAGGCGATTAGCAATCCTTGGCGTACCTCTTGACCTGCTGGCGACTAATTGTGCACCATCATCAGTTATTTCAGTATTAAGAATACATGCCGTTCTTTTAACAATTTGTGTAAGTTCTTCGCTGCTGTAAAATTCCAGCTTATGCACAATCCCGAACCTATCACGGAGCGGGCCTGATAAAGAGCCTGCCCTGGTTGTTGCACCAATAAGCGTAAATCTGGCTGTCGGAATCCTCAATGTCCTGGTTTTTTCGCCTTTACCAATGGTTCTATCAATGGTAAAGTCCTCCATTGCAGGATAAAGGATTTCCTCTGCCACCTTATTGAGCCTGTGTATCTCATCAATAAACAGGAAATCATTGTTTTTTAGGTTCATCAGGATGCCTATTAAATCCCTTGGCCGCTCAAGCGCAGGAGCAGAGGTGGTCTTAATATTAGAGCCCATTTCATTGGCTATTACAGCGGAAAGCGTGGTTTTTCCAAGACCGGGCGGACCATAGAATAAAAGATGGTCAAGCGGCTCATTCCTCTTTTTAGCAGCCTGTATAGATATTAATAATGTTTCCTTAAGCTTCGTCTGGCCTATATATTCATTTAGCGTTTTAGGCCTGATGCTGTTCTCAAAGTTATGATCGTATTCAGTTTCTCTCGGAGAAATATTTTCCCTGGTTGTTTCAGGCTTGAACTTTTCTCCATCAGAAATTATAGCCAACTTCTAATCCTTCTCAAAATTAATATTATACTTATTTGTTTAATAAATCAGTTAACCGGATATATCCCCGACATAGGCTAGCTGTGTTATTTTAAATCGTTTTTGCTTTTAATAGAATTATATCATTAAAGGAGGGAAAAATGCTAACATCTCTAAGTTTTCAGGCGCCTTGTATTGAAATGAATAAACTTAACAACCTGTGGTTTCACCTGACAGGTTTTACATGTAATCTAAAATGCAGGCATTGTTATTCCAGTTGCAGTCCTGTAAATAAATCAAGAAAATTCCTGAATTTGGAAAAAATTAAACAAACACTCAATGACACAAATAAAGAACACCTTGAGGAAATCTATCTTTTTGGGGGCGAACCGCTTTTACATCGTGACATAAATAATATAATAAGACTTTGTATTAAACGCTCAAATGTAAATATACTAACAAACGCCACACTTATTAATGACAAGAAAGCACGCTTTTTAAGGCAGATAGAACTTGATAGTGATTATGAAATTATCTTCCGGGTAGGTCTGGATCACTATAAAGAACATAAAAACGATGAACTAAGAGGTAAAGGAAGCTTTAGAAAAGCTTTAAATGGCATAAGCAATCTTGTCAACAGCGACTTTAACCCTATAATTACTGCTGTAAACCTGTGGGGAGAAGAGGAGGCTGAATTCAAAGCAGGATTTTTAGAACTTTTAGCACAGTTTGATTTTGAAGTTTCAGAAATAAACCTGAAAATAATTCCTGCTATTAAAACAGGCGAATATGCAAAAAATTTCACTTCTTACAGTGAAAATGAGCTTGTTACAAATGAAAGTTTCCGGCAATCAAACCCCGAAAGATTTGACTGTGTGAACTCCCGGGTTATTACTGAAAATGGCGTATATGTATGCCCTACTCTTGTAAATGATCCCAGGGGCAAAATAGGGGAAACACTTACTGACAGTGCTCAAAAATTCTTTCTTGAGCTGAGCACCTGTTATTCCTGCCAGTCAGCAAATAAAAAAATGTTTAATAATGATTGGAACCAATAAAATATTGTCATTGCGAGGGCTTTAGCCCTCGCAATGACAATAAAATAATGGAACCTATGAAGTCTTTATGTAAAGATCCAGAACCAAATACGCTGTTACTCTTTGAAATTCAGACTCCGGCTTAACATCCAGAGAAACATTCTGGATTTTAACAAGATAATCCATCAAATATAATTCATTAAGTAAATTTTGAATGTTGTCATACGAGCTATTAAGCTGAAGTTTTATGCTTAATACAGCATGGTTAGGTGATTTTAAGCCTGCATTATCTAATAAATCCTTTGTTTCAAATTCAATTGTTTCAATATCATTCACACCATTTGCCCTGATTATATACAGAATGGAGTTTACAAGTTCAGTTCCCGCAGTTTCAACATCAGTGTCTTTATAGGGTGCTTCATAAATTTTAACAGGAATTTCAGCCTTTTTTAAATAATCTTTCTGTTTATTTAACATCGCAAGTTGCTCTTGCATTTCCTTAGTAGTTTGTTTTTGCAGCATAAGTTCACTAGTATTGCTTGATACTTTGGAAACATTTGGAAAAACAAATTTTAAAGACCCGTATATTACTATAATTAAAAGCGCTATACAATATATCAGTGCATCTCTGTCAAACTCAGATTTTATTTGATTAAACTTTTCCTTTAACTCAGGTATTCTACGCTTTAATTCTTTTACGTTGAAGTTTTTTAACATACTTTAATTTCCAAATAATTTTCTTACAGACTCAGGCAGCTTATCAGTGAATGTTTTCTCAGTAACAGTTTCATTAGTATCATTAAATACAAATTCGTAATAATTCTGCGTTCCCAGCGCCACCCCTTCCTCTAATACAGGAGGCAGCGGTAAAGGTATATCTCCTTCCCGATTGTAATTATCACTGCTTACAGGGCTTTCTGCATTCATTGCTACTTTAATATGTTTAATTTTTAAGTTTTTAAATTTCGTTAGTTTTTGAAGATTTTCAAAATATATTACAATGTCTTCTACACTATAGGCATTTCCTTTTATTATAGTATTTAAATCACCATCAATAAAAAAAGATTCCAGCCATAATTTTTCCGGTATAGAAGCTCCTATAGCATCATAAGCATTAAGTACTTCCAAATTTTTATTGTAAGTCTGATATATGACATTAGTCATATCAAAAACTTTTGGAGCCGGGGTGCTGAGTTTTTTCAAATTAGTAACTTCTATAGTTTCTTTTCTTATCTGCGCCTCAAGAAAACCATTTATACCAGAAGAAACGATTCCTACTATTGCTATTAAAACAATGCTTACAACCATAGCAATGATTAAATAAAGATGAAGATTTTTTTTAATTATGGTTCCTAAAAATCCCTGAAGCTGACTTTTTGTGTTCAAACTGCTGAAATTAAAGTTTATATCTATAGCAGAATTATCCCAGCAGGCTGTACCAACACTTTCAGGGCTTGTAGGTTCTATTGCAGTAACCATAGGAGAAATGAATAAAGGGTTCCCCTTAAATTTATTATTATCTATAGAATAGATATTACAAAAAAGTTTTATATGATTTGTTAGTTTTTCTGCCAGAAAGTCGCTAGTCTGACTTACCAGATAAAGGTTATCAACAGGTTCACTCCCTAATTTTTCGGTTATTGCAGAACTTATTGTGGGATATAAAATTTCAGGTTCTATTGACTTTAATGCCAGCGGCGTTTCTATTATATTAACAAGTGTTTTACCTTCGAACTTAGCTATAATGTAGTTATTGAAAGAAACGGTTACTATAGCCCACTTGATATTTTCATCAAAATTCTTGCTCAAAATGCCTGAAGCGGCAAGTCCTCTTAGCAATGACGAAAATGATGTATCAATTGCATAAAGTTTCAAATTATTATTGGAAAATACTTGCTGTATACTATCAGCCTGTTCCTTCTGTAAAACAGAATAAATATAGGTACTGGTAAGACTTTGATCACTTGTAGAAAGCAAATTCCAGCTTGCTACAGGCTCAGCTTTTTTAAATATGTAGGATTTTTCCGCCTCAGAATTCAGGGCAACTTCAAGTTCAATATCTTCCAGGTCTGATGGAAAAGTTTTTATGGAAGTCAGGATATTTGGAAGACAAACGTAATATGGATAATTAGAAGGAATATCCATTTTATTTACAAGCATAATAAGAGCTGCTTCAAAATCTTGAGCATTAACGAGTCTTAATACGTTATCGTATTTAACATCCGTTTTCTCACATCTTTTTACCTGTTTTAATATTCGATCAAAAACTACAACTTCCAGCTTGGAATCTGAAGATATGTACACCCCCACACTTTCTGTTGAAGGGGCACTGAATTTTTCAATTAAATTTTTAAGGTATTCCATACACTAAGTTTATTTAGTTGTTTACATTTTAGCAAGTTTTTTACAAATATAAGCTTTTCGGTTTATATTGTAATATGAGTGAAATAGTGGATTCAATTAATTATTTAAAAAAGAAAAAAAATGCAGTAATACTTGCCCACTGTTATCAAAATATTGAAATCGATAAAGTGGCTGATTATGTAGGGGATTCGCTGTATTTAAGCCAGAAGGCAGCAGAAACAGATGCTGATATTATTGTTTTTGCCGGTGTATATTTTATGGCAGAAACAGCAAAAATACTTTCCCCTGATAAAAAAGTCCTCCTTCCACGACCGGAATCCGGGTGCTTAATGGCAGATATGATAAACGTGGAAGAATTAAAAAAGTTTAAATCCCAATATCCTGGCGTTCCGGTAGTCTGTTATGTAAATTCCACAGCCGAGATAAAAGCCGAGTCTGATATTTGCTGCACCAGTGCAAATGCGGTAAAAGTAGTACAATCCCTGCCGGATAAAAAAGTGCTTTTTATTCCTGATCGGGGGCTTGGAGCATATGTAGCAAGCCAATTACCTGATAAGGAAATTATTTCTTATTATGGTTACTGCCCTACTCATATGAGAATTACTCCGCAAGAAGTGCGTGAACTTAAAAACAAGCATAAGGATGCAGAAGTGCTTGTTCATCCTGAATGCCACATGGAAGTTATTAAAGAAGCGGATTATGTAGGCAGCACCTCGGGCATAATGCAAAAAGCAAAACAGAGCAGCGCAAAAACGTTTATAATCGCAACTGAACGGGGGGTTGTGGAAAGACTGCAAAGGGATTTACCGGAAAAAACCTTTATCCTGGCGTCCAAAAAAGCCGTTTGTGAAAATATGAAATGGAATACGATTGAAGATATCCTGACTTCCTTTGAGAACGATGTACATGAAATTAATGTTGAACCAGAAATGCTCCAGAAAGCCAGTAAAGCAATAAAACGCATGCTGCTGGTCTAAAATACCCTATTTTAGTAATTAAAAATCATTTTTAATATAATAAACTTAATTTAAGTGAGATATAAAGCTTAAAAGAGGTATGACATGATTAAATCCATTAAAGTTAAAAGGCCTGTCATGGTAAAAACAATAGTAACTGACGGGTTTAAACAACAGGCAAAAGAAGAACTAAACAAGGAAATCCGCCTTATAGATAACCAGATAATGCAGCTTGAGCTACAAACCAAGCAAATACAGGATCAAACCGGCGGAGGTCTGTCTCAGTATTTTGGAGAAGGCAATCCTGACCAGACGCAGCAGGCAATTGAAGAAATCCTGCACCGGCTTCAGCAAATGGGTGAGTTAAAGCAGGAATTACAGTTTCAAAAGGATAACATTGACCACCTCTCCTTAAACAACGTGATAGTGACGGGAAGCCTTGAAAACTATGTAGAACTCAAGCCCGGTGAGAATTTATACGAAAAATTCAAACAAGCTGAAATACTTGTAAAAGACGGGGTTATTCAGGATATAATAGATTAATGCAAAATCTATTATCAATCGGGAAAATCCTAAACTTTCACGGCATAAAAGGCGAAGTTAAAGTCGGCTTTACAGAAGGTGACGAAAAAATCTTTTCTGAAATTGCCGAATTATTTGCTGTGAGAGGTTCTCAAACAACCATACTAACTATTGAACAGCTGAGGTTTCATAAAAAGTTTGCATTGATTAAATTTAAAGAAATAAATTCAGTGGATGAGGCTATAGAATTCAAAGGCTCCCTCTTAAAAGCCCCAAAAGAACTGCTGGAAAAGTATCTTCAGGAAGATGAATTTTACATTAGTGATCTGGTCGGCTTAAATGCCTACGACGAAGAAGGAAACCTTCTGGGCAAGATTTCAGGAGTTGTAAACATCAAAGAGCAGGATACGTTATTCATTAAGGATGAAAGTAACAAGGAAACCATGGTGCCATTCAACAGGGAAATCGTGCCTGACGTGGATTTAAAAGAAAAAAGGATAACTATACGCAGGATTGAAGGGCTGTTTGAATGAAATTCGACATTATCACCCTATTTCCTGAAATAATAGACAACTACTGCTCCTTCAGCATCCCCGGCCGTGCTCGCAAGCAGGGTATTATTACCGTTAATACAACAAACCCGCGCGATTTTACGCATGATGTGCATAGAAAAGTAGATGACACTCCATACGGTGGCGGCGCTGGCATGGTGCTAATGTGTCCGCCTTTTTATGATGCTTATGAATCAGTACAAAAGGTTGAAAATTCAGTAACCCTTCTATTAACACCTCAAGGTCAGCCTTTTAACCAGGAAAAAGCTGTGGAATTTGCTCAAAAAGAACAATTAATAATGCTATGCGGGCATTACGAGGGTTTTGATGAAAGAATAAGGGCAATCCCAGATATTATAGAAATTTCCATTGGTGATTTTGTACTTACAGGCGGAGAGCTCCCGGCACTTTGTATTATAGATGCAGTCACAAGGCTGCTTCCCGGCGTTCTTGGCAAGGACGAATCATCAGTGGAAGAGAGTTTTTATGAGGGATTACTGGAATACCCGCATTACACGAGGCCGTACGATTTTCGAGGAATGAAAGTGCCTGATGTGCTGCTTTCCGGCAACCACAAAAAAATCGCCGAATGGCGCAAAGAGCAGGCAGTATTAAGAACACAGCAAAAGCGGCCGGATTTATGGGAGAAGTATGTAAAAGAAAAGTAAACGAAGGGTGCGCACTGCGCACCCTATAAGATTACAAGGCTAAAGTTGCAATTTTTACTGACAGTGACTTCCACCTATTTTCCTCATTCCAGCCCAAAATTTGCGATCTTCTTCGATTTTCTTTGCATTTATAGCGTCTAGTTCTTTTTGAAGCTCCGCATTTTTTTGTTTAAGTTCCGCATTTTCTTGCTCCAGTTGTTTTATTCTGTCTTTATCCTCTTGACTTCCAAAACCAACTTTTCTTGAATTACTGAAATTAGCCTGTTGAATACCTACTCTGTTAATACTTAAACTCATTCTTTTTTCCCTTTCATTACTTCTTATCTGCCTACATTTTTGTGAATTTGATTTTTAATACTTATACAAAAACCCTGAAAGAAAAAATTAACAACAAAAACAAGAGAATTTTTACTCGTCCCCCTTAAACCCTTGCTATACTTAAAAAATTGACCTTAACAATTGTTAACAGACCCCCCTTAATGACACTTCCTCTTTGCTTGTGGTATAAATAGGGAGAATGAGAAGAGGAAAGCATTGCGAAATGCAAAATCAACTTTTACCAATAAAAACCATTGAAAATAAAATTTATATCATCCGTGGACATCGGGTTATGCTGGATAGTGACCTTGCTGAACTTTATGAAGTGGAAACAAAAGTCCTTAACCAAGCAGTGAAGAGAAATATAGACCGATTCCCGGAAGATTTTATGTTCCAGCTCACAGAAGAAGAGGTGGTCACAAATTGTGACCACGTTCAGAAAACTAGCCGTCGTAAAGGTTTTAGACCTTATGTCTTTACAGAGCATGGCGTTCTTATGTTATCAAGCGTACTCAATAGCAAAAGAGCCGTTGCCGTTAATGTTCAAATAATGAGGGTTTTCGTAAAATTAAGACAGTTAGCTACTACTCCAGTGCAGGAAGTAAGCGAACTTAAAAAGCTTTTATTGCTGTATATGGAAAAAACTGATGCCAGGCTGGAAGAGCACGATCAGAATTTTACCCAGATAATTCACGTATTAAATAATTTATTGGAAAACCCTAAAGAACCCAATAAAATAGGCTTTATAACAGATTAAAAGAGGAGAGTGACTAATATGATTAAAACCTTACAGACAACAGAAATTTCCCCTTTGCAAAAAGCAAGGCACGAATATAAACCTAAACTTCCAAAATCCCTGAAACAGGGCATTAAGAATTTAAAGGTTGTCGAAGGCGAAACAACATCCGCAGCAGGCGATGCCGAGGATATTAAAACAATGTTCCCGCATATTTTCGGCTCAAAAGTGGTTACATTCGAGCCAAACGGAACCAATGCCGCACAAATAACTGTTAACGTTGGCGTAATCCTTTCAGGCGGTCAGGCGCCCGGCGGCCACAACGTTATTGCCGGGATATTTGACGCGTTAAAAGAAGCTAATCCTGAAAATAAGCTGATAGGCTTCCTTGGCGGCCCCTCAGGAATAATGGAAGGTAAATATAAAGAAATTACAGCTGATTATATGGATGAATTCCGCAACACCGGCGGCTTTGACATAATCGGATCCGGAAGGACAAAACTGGAAACAGAAGATCACTTCGAAAAAACATGGCAAACCTGTAAAAATTTAGGCGTATCAGCAGTTGTCGTAATAGGTGGCGATGATTCCAACACCAACGCTGCAATGCTTGCTGAGTATTTTAAAAGCAAAGGTGCTAATATACAGGTTATCGGCGTGCCAAAGACTATTGACGGCGATCTTAAAAATGAACAGATTGAAGCCTCATTTGGCTTTGACACAGCAACAAAGGTGTATTCAGAACTGATCGGAAATATCCTTAAGGACGCAAATTCCGCTAAAAAATACTGGCACTTCATTAAATTAATGGGAAGAAGTGCATCCCACATCGCTCTTGAGTGCGCATTAAAAACGCAGCCCAATATAACACTGATTTCTGAAGAAGTGGCAGAAAAAAATATGTCACTGGCTCAAATAATAGACTATATGGCTGACATAATCACCAAAAGAGCACAAAAAGGCAAGAACTTTGGCGTTGCGCTGATACCTGAAGGGTTAATAGAATTTATTCCTGAAATGAAACACCTTATTTCAACGCTAAACGATAAACTAGCCACGGAAGAAGTTAAAAAAGAGCTGGCATCACTACCCGGACAGGAAATACCTTACATAAAAGGTCTTTTAACCGGCAAAGACAGTAACTTGTTTAATTCCCTGCCTAGAGATATACAGCTTCAACTTATGCTTGATCGCGACCCGCACGGCAATGTACAGGTTTCAAGGATTGAAACTGAAAAACTGCTTACAGAAATGCTAAAAGCAAAGTTAACAGGCGTTAAATTTGCTAGCCAGACACACTTCTTCGGCTATGAAGGCAGATGCGCCGCACCTTCCAACTTTGACGCTGATTACTGCTATTCACTGGGATACAATGCTTTTGCACTTATCCAGGCAGGTCTTAGTGGTTACATTTCATCAGTAAGAAACCTGACCAAATCGTCAGATCAATGGATCGCAGGCGGCATACCGCTAACCTCAATGATGAATATGGAAAAACGCCATGGCAAAATGAAGCCCGTAATTAAAAAAGCACTGGTTGAGCTTGATGGCAAGCCATTCAGGAAGTTTAGCGAAAAAAGGGAAACCTGGGCGCTTGAGGATTGTTATGTTTATCCAGGGCCAATTCAGTATTTTGGCCCATCAGAAGTAACTGACATTACAACAGAGACATTGCAACTTGAGAATAAGTAACTGATTTTTAGTTTTAACAGGGCCGAGCGAAGCTCGGCCCTGTTAACAAAAAACAATAATTTTATTAAATAAGTTTTTCGATTTCTTTAGCTGCAGCTATAGGTCTTTGTTTGAAAATATCAGTCTCAACATCAACAAACTCACCGCATTCTTTTTTTATTATATCTGCAATCCTTTTTTCTTCATCTAAAGCCATTAGTGTAGCATTTTCTTTAGGATCCAACGAGTTAGGTTTAACTGCAAATTCAAACCATTGCTTGAAACCTCCCATTAGTACTCCATCTGTTTTAGTCTCCTCCGATACAACCAGACCTTTTGCTTGAGCTGCATCCTTTAATCTTTGGTGTAGAGCCTCAAAAGTATCCTTACTTCCAGGTTTGTACTCTGCTGGTGGACCAGTAAATTTTGCATAAACAGCAACTGCGCTAAATGCAGGTGTTCTTTTCATACCAGAATTCATTTTATTTAACATTATATCCATTCCTCCTTTGTCTAGTTATTACGTTTGTTTTAAAACCCCTCAAAAAAGATCTTTCCATTGAATTTGTATAAAATTTATACATTATGGCGCAAACTCTTTCCCCGCCTGAAAAAATTTTAGTTAATAATTCTTAATGCATTGATTCGGGTGAATTCGTATAATTGTTTTTATGCTTCCCCTTTTTTAAATTCTTCAAGGACATGATCTTTATTAGGTATTGATTGTATTGCACCCCAGCCTCTTGTTTGCTCAGATGCAACAATAGAAGCCAACTTTCCAGCCTCAAATGGCGTTAATCCTCTGGCGATTCCGTGCAGAAATCCACCATTAAAAGCATCACCCGCCCCCGTAGAGTCCACAGGGCTAACTTGCCTGGGTGGAATAATGTTTATTTCTCCGTTGTGGCCTATTGCACAACCAGCCATCCCCATTTTGACGGCAATTGTAGGGATTCCCCTATCCCAGAAATACTTGATTATTTTATCTGCAGAATTAATGCCCATAAGCCTTTCAGCATCGTGGACATTACTGAGTATCAAAATGTCAATATACTCAATAACCTCCTCCAGCGCAGCTTTTGCCTCTTCAATGTCAATAAGGGTAGCTTTATAATTAGGATCATAAGCAACCAGGCATTCCTTATCACCGGCTATTGAGAAGGCTTTCTTGACTGCTCCTCTTGCAGATGTAGACAAAGACTGAGTAATTCCCGTAGAATATACGATAGAAGACCTCTCAATAACTTCCTCAGGAATATCCTCTATGGAAAGTGTAGTTGCAGCACTCTTTTTTCGATAATAGGCCATTTCTTTTTTGCCATCATCTGGGTTTGAGACAATATAAAGTCCGTTATAACCCTCTACTACTTTAACATAGCTTATATCAATGTTCTCTGTCTGCCAGGAATCCAGTAAAAAATCTTTAAATGGGTCATTTCCAACCTTTGTTAAAAACCCAACTCTTGAACCGAGCCTTGTGGCTGTAATAGCTGTATTCAATACATCCCCGCCATAGTATTTATGAAATACTTCAGCATATTCTAATTTTTTATCAGTCGAAAGCTCAATTAAGCTTTCTCCTATTACAATAATATCGAGATTATCAGTCATGTTTACTTTTTTAACATTCTTTTAGCTCGCGAGTCAATAGTTTATGTTAAACTTGACATGGATTGATTAGGCAAGAGGCGACCCGAATGATAATAGTAATGGAACCTCAGGCAAATGAGACGCAGATACAAAATGTTGCTAAAAAACTGGAAAGCCTGGGATTTAAAATAGTTTTTAACCGCGGCGAAGTTATGACAGTTCTGGCCGCTATTGGAGATAAAAGGCTTATTGAGCCTGCTTCTTTGGCTTCGATGGAAGGCGTCAGGGAAGTAAAACTTATTCAGGAACCTTATAAACTTGTTGGAAGAGAAAGTAAAATGGAAGATTCAGTTATTGATCTCGGACATGGCGTAAAAATTGGAGGAAACCAGCCTCCTGTAATAATGGCGGGTCCATGCAGTGTAGAAAAAGGCATTGACGGACTATTGCAAGTGGCTTATGGAGCAAAGGAAGCAGGCGCACAGGTACTTAGAGGCGGGGCTTTCAAGCCAAGGACAAGTCCTTATGATTTCCAGGGACTGGAGGAAGAAGGACTTAAATATCTTGCCGAAGCGCGGGAAAAGACTGGCCTTTTAATAGCTACAGAAGTTATGGATACGCCTGAAATTGGTCTTGTTGCCGAATATGCAGATATTTTGCAAATAGGCGCACGCAATATGCAGAATTACAAACTTCTTAAGGCTCTTGGAAAGGTTAACAAGCCTATAATATTAAAAAGAGGCCCGGCAGCAAGTATAAGAGAATTTTTATTGGCGGCGGAATACATTATTTATGCAGGAAATCCCAATGTCATCCTCTGTGAAAGAGGAGTTAAAGGCCTGGATTCGCATTATACAAGGAATATTTTTGATATTGCCGCGATCCCGGTTATAAAGAAATACTCCCACCTGCCGGTAATAGCTGATCCAAGCCACGCAACCGGAAGAAGGTTTTTAATAGAGCCGATGTCAAAGGCCGCAATTGCAGCAGGGGCGCATGGTTTAATGATAGAAGTCCACCATGACCCTGACAATGCTTCATCTGATGGAGCCCAGAGCCTGACAATTGATCAATTTAAGGCATTAATGAGTCAATTAAAACTATTATGCAAACAGTAACAGTTAAAATCCCGGCAACTACAGCCTATAGTTACCCCATATTTATTGGAAGTAACATTCTTAAAGATACAGGCAGCTATATAAAGCAATACACAAAGGCTAAAAACCTACTCCTTGTATCAAACAAAACTGTCCACGCATTATATGGGGAAAAAGTAATGCAATCCCCTACTAATGAGGGGTTTAACGCTCATTTTTTACTGATTGAAGAAGGGGAGGAACATAAAAACATAAAATCCCTGGAATTAATCTGGACACGAGCAATTGAACTGAAACTGGAAAGGAAAGATGCACTTATTGCCCTGGGGGGCGGGGTCATAGGTGATATCACAGGGTTTGCTGCTGCTACATATTTACGGGGAATAGATTTTATACAGATCCCTACTACTCTCCTTGCGCAGGTGGATTCATCTATTGGCGGAAAAGTCGCAATAAATCACGCTCTCGGTAAAAACCTAATCGGGAATTTCTACCAGCCAAAAGCAGTAATTACAGATATCAGCACTCTTAACACGTTAAGCGAAACTGAACTTAAAGTCGGACTTGCAGAGGTTTTAAAATATGGTTTTATTGAGAAAACGTGCGGATTGAGTGAAAATTTAGGTGTTCCGTTTATTGATTATCTGGATAAAAACAGAAGCGTTTCACCTGAACTTATAAAATACTGCTGCGAACTCAAAGCAGCTGTGGTTAATAAAGATGAAAAAGAAGCAGGGTTGCGGGCTATTTTAAATTTTGGCCATACTATCGGCCATGCAATAGAAAAATCTTACTGCTACAGTGGCATTAATCACGGCCAGGCAGTAGCAATAGGTATGCGAGGCGCCTTTATAATCGCCAAAAACAAGGAACTAATTAAAGAAGATTATTACCAAAAATGCATGAACCTGCTTGATTCATACAAAATGGACTATAAAATAAGCATCTTTATCCCCCAGGATTATCTTTGCGATGCGATGCAGGTAGACAAAAAGGTGGTATCAGGCAAATTACGGTTTGTGTTGCCTATAGGCGAGGCAAAAGTCGGAATATTTGACGATATAACAAAAGAAGAACTTATAGATGCTCTTAATTGCTTGTATTAAACTCGTAATTATATTTGTATCAAGTTTTTTCCTTTCCCTGAGCGGCGAAATAGAAAAAAATATTATTTATAAACCCTCAAAAACATTAAGTCCGTTGATTCTTAATGCTGAAATCCACGATTTTTCCACGCCTAACAACCTGAAATTATCGTATTTACACATAAAAGGTAACAAAAAATCACCGATAATAATCTTTTGTCACGGAAATGAAGGGAATGTAACCCTTGAAAAGCTTCAGAAAAAGCTGGTATTTCTTGAAAAAAAGGGTTATGAAGTATATGCCCTTGATTATAGGGGATATGGCAAAAGTGACGGTTCTCCCGACGAGCGAGGGATTTATTCAGATGTAAGGTCTTTTATTAAATATTTGAACTTAAAGCCTGAAAATATCGTTATTTGGGGGCATTCATTAGGTGCTGCGATTGTGATCGATACAGCTAAGGATATTAATTTTAAAGGTGTTATAACAGAAGGCGGGTTCACCAGTGTAGAGGACATGCGGGATTACAGGATTAAAAATGATGACCTTGGTGACCCTGTAAGCAATTTTACGAGAGATTTCATTTATAATTCCCTGACAATAACCCAGAAATTTAATTCAAAGGCAAAAGTTAGCCTGATTAAATCACCAATGCTTATTTTGCACGGGAAAAAAGACACAATTGTGCCTTATGAAATGGGAATAACTCTATCAAAACTCAATAAAAATGCTGAACTTTTCCTTTCAGAAACCGGTGATCATAATGATACTGGCTGGCAGGATGCAGCGGTTTTAGAATTTATTGAAAACCTTTAAAAAAATCCTCTCGTACGAGAGGATTTTTTTTATTATTACTTACCAAGTATCTTTTGGCGTGTATTTTGTGTGTAAAAGCTCATGTGACTTGTGGCCGTTAGGCTCTTTGAGGAATTCCTCATATAACACCTTAACAGCAGGGTTTTCATGAGATTTTCTGAGCTTCATAGCGCCGTCTTCTGTGTAAATTGCCTGAGCACGTTTTTCCCTGATTTCAGGGCTGGTTGGAATAGGCTGTCCGCCGCCTCCAAGACATCCTCCAGGACAGGCCATAACTTCTATGAAGTGATATGTTGCTTCTCCTGCTCTTACTTTGTCCATAAGCATTCTTGCTTTAGTCAGGCTGTGAGCAATTGCGACTTTTACTTCTGCACCGTTGAGGAAGCTCCATTCAGGAAGCGGATCAGTAATGGTGAGGGAAGCTTCCCTGATGCCTTCCATTCCTCGGACAGGTCTGATGTCGAGGTTTGCAAACGGTACTTCCCTACCGGTTACGAGTTCGTAAGCTGTTCTGATAGCAGCTTCCATAACACCGCCTGTAGCTCCGAATATAACGGCTGCACCGGTAGATATGCCCATTGGATCGTCAAATTCACTGTCCTGAAGGTCCATAAGGTCTATACCTGCCTGCTTGATCATTCTTGCAAGCTCTCTTGTAGTGAGGACATGGTCAACGTCTTTGTAGCCGCTATCATACATTTCCGGCCTGTCAGCTTCAAATTTCTTAGCTGTACAAGGCATTACTGATACAGAAACTATATTTTTAGGATCAACACCTTTTTTCTGGGCATAATATGTTTTTATAAGCGCACCAAACATCTGCTGCGGGGATTTACATGTTGAAAGATTAGGCAGCAAATCAGGATAGTAATGTTCAATGTAGTTAATCCAGCCTGGTGAGCAGGATGTGAACATTGGCAATGCAACCTGTGATTTTTCAACAAGAGCTTTTTTAAGTCTTGTTAAAAGCTCGGTTCCTTCTTCAATAATGGTTAAATCAGCAGTAAAATCAGTATCAAACACTGTGTCAAACCCAATCATTTTAAGCGCAGAAGCCATTTTTCCGGTTACTCTTTCTCCCGGAGGAATATCGAATTCTTCTGCAAGAGCTGCTCTAATAGCAGGAGCCGTCTGTACAACAACGTGTTTTGTCGGATCATCAATAGCTTTCCATACTTCTTTTGTAGCATCTCTTTCTGTAAGAGCGCCGGTTGGGCAGCGGTTGATGCACTGGCCACAGAATACACAGGTTGTTTCATCAAGAGGAAGACCGAAAAGACACCCAATGTCAGTATCTTTTCCCCTACCCATAGGCTTGATTGCTTCAACGCCCTGGATTTCCTCGCACACCTGAGTACATCTGCGGCACAGTATACACTTATCATTATCTCTTACGATTGGGGTGCGGGTATCAACTTCATATCTTTTTTCCTGGGATTTGCCAAATCTCACTTCTTCAATACCATATTCAGCCGCTAAATCCTGCAATTCGCAGTTTGTATTTCTCTTGCAGGTCTGACAGTCGCCAACGTGTTCTGCCAAAAGCAATTCTATAATCATTTGCCTGGTTTTGCGGACTTTTCTGGTATTTGTGCGGATTACCATTCTTTCTGCTACAGGGGTGGTACATGATGCCTGAAGTACTCTCTGCCCTTCAACTTCCACCACGCACATGCGGCAGTTACCTGATTCGCAAAGGTCTGCGTGATTGCACAATGTTGGAATATTTATGTCATTTCTTTTTGCAAGCTGGAGTATAGTTTCTCCTTTTCTTGCGTCAAATTCTTTACCGTTTATGCTTACAGTTAGCTTGCTTTCTACAGCTGTTTGCATTATATTTCTCCTTCTAAATTAAGAATCCTAAAAATCTTCTCTGAATTTTCCTAGTATGTCTACAAAAGGATTAGCCGCTGTCTGGCCAAGCCCACATTTGGACGAATTTTTCATAACTTCTGCCAGTTCAAGCATTGTATTCATATCCTCGTCGCTGAGTTTTTCTCCACGTTCAATTCTGTCGACAGCTTCTTTAAGCCTTCTTGTGCCTTCCCTGCAAGGTGTACATTGACCGCAGGATTCTTCTTCAAAGAAATGAATGAAGTTTTTAAGCACACGGGCCATATTGCGTGATTTATTAAAGATGATTATTGAGCCGCCCGGAGGGAACCCTTCAAAGCATATTGTCTTGTCAAAATCTTTTTCACCTGCGGTAGACCCGGATGCGCCGCCGATTTGTACGGCTTTTGTGTTTGAAGCGCCAACCATTTCAAGCATTTCACGGATTGTTATGCCTAAATCCATTTCATACACGCCTGGTTTTGCGCAATCACCGGAAATACTGAATAATTTTGTCCCACAAGACCTTTCTGTACCGTATTTTTTAAATTCAGCAACGCCATGTTCAAGAATGTATGGAATGTTGCACAGCGTTTCCACGTTATTAATTACTGTAGGATAGCCCATGTAGCCTGATTGCACAGGGAATGGAGGCTTGTTTCTTGGCTCTCCTCTTTTGCCTTCCATTGATTCTATAAGTGCGGTTTCTTCTCCGCATACATACGCGCCTGCATTCAGCTTAATTTCTATATCAAAATCAAACCCTTTGCCCATAATGTTATTGCCAAGATAGTTCTGATTTTTAAATTCATTAAATTTAGCATTCAGGTCATTCAGCATCCATTTGTATTCACTTCTAAGGTAAAGGATACCGTAATTTGCGCCTATCGCATAACCTGCAATAGCCATCCCCTGAACTAATTTGTCTAAACTGTCTGTTAGAAGAACCCTGTCCTTAAACGTTCCTGGTTCTCCCTCGTCAGCGTTACATACAACATATTTCTTTTCCCCTGCGGCTTTTGCGGCAAATTCCCACTTCATACCTGTTGGGAAACCTGCGCCGCCTCTTCCTCTTAAGCCTGAATCCTTGATTATATTTATAATTTCTTCAGGTGTATAGGAAAATGCCTTTTCAAATGCTTCATTACATTTACAACCCGGTGAAAGTAAACAACTTCTCTGCATTTTTATCTCCTATTATTTTGTTTTATATTCTCTTATAAGTTCAATAGCTTTTATAGAATCCATTTTTGTGTAAACTTCATCATTCACGAGCATAGCAGGCCCCTGATCGCACATTCCCATACAATTTGTGGTCTCAAGAGTAAACAGCATGTCATCTGTTGTCTGTCCGCACTTGATTCTTAATTCTTTTTCCAGCGCTTTTATAATTTCTTCTTTTCCGGCGAGATCACAGCTTATGGTCTGGCATATCCTTATTACGTACTTGCCGGTTGGCTTTGTTTTAATAAAAGAGTAAAATGTAGCCACAGAATAAACTTCATTTGGGCTAATATTCATATCTTTAGCCAAATCCCTAACTATTTTTTCTGTAAGGTAGCCTTTTTTAGCAACCAAATCCTGAAGAATGCGCAGTAAATGGTCTTTTGATTTACCATACTTACTTGATATTTCAACCACGTCTTTGTCAAGTTCAAGCATTTTCATAATAATCTCCTGTATAGCAATTCCCGTTTATAATAATATCACAAAAATATTTATATCTGATTAAAGATATTTCTCCATTAACTGAATGATTTTTTCAGCCCTATTGTAAAGTGTATGGTTTTCTTCAACTTTTTTTTGTCCATTTCCTGCAACTTGGCGCCTTAAATCAGGATTTTTGAGATATAGCCTGATTTTTTCAGTTAAATCGTCCAGATTTCTATAAAAAACAAAATCCCTATTTTCTTCAAAATATTTTGCGGTATCTTCAACATAGTCCGTCAGCAAGAAAGTCCCTGTTGCAAGCGCTTCCAGCACCCTGGAATTCATACTGGCAGGCCCCTGCTCCATTGTGATGTTTAATACGATGTCACAATTATGATACGCTGCTGCAAGTTCCTTTTCTCCCTGCAAAAAGCCTTTGTAGCATTTTTTATATTCTTCAATTTCATTTTCATTCAGGAATCCTTTTTCAAGCATGGCCTCAATACTGCGATCAAAGTGAGCTTTGTATGAATAAATACTTAACATTCCCGGAAAATTTCTCACAACATGCGCAATTATTTGCTCTCGTTTATCAGTGAGCGGTCTTCCAGCAAAAAGTATGGTTGATTTTTCAATTTTTACAGATGGGTCGGGCTGTTTATACACGCCAAAATCTATGCCAGTCGGTAAATAATATGCCTCATTCTTAAAATCTTTTAAAAACGTTTCATCCCAGCAAAAAACAATACCTTTAGTTGCACCAAGCCTGTCATAAAGCGTTAAATCACCGGAATGCGCAAATGTGGAATTTGGATCATCAATAAAAAAGTGAGCAACAGGCACGTTTAAATCTTTTACTATCTGCTCTGCATCACTGTTTATCAGGTGTGCATAATCCATTCCAAGCACAAAATCAGGGTTAAATTCTTTTATCTTTGTTTCATCAAGCTCCCTGACATCCATCATAAGGGTTTTATGTCCCATTTTTTCAAACCCCCGGGCAATCCCTCTCAATAGCAGATCCCCGATTATGCTTATGGGGTTAATGACAAAGATTTTGTATGATTTGGGTTGCTTCATCAACATTCACAGGTATTTTTACATCAAGACCACTTTGTTTCAGCCTATTAAACAATTTTACCATAACAGGCTCCTCAAGGTTAAATTTTTGTAATTCAGCAGGCTGGGAAAATATTTCAGCAGGTGTGCCTTTTTTAATGGCATTATCCCTGGATGAAATTAAATACACAGTGTCTGCAAATTCTGAAACCAGTTCCACGTTATGCAGAGAAACGATAACGCTTATATTATTTTCCTGTGAATAATCCTTAATCAACTTTATATAAGTTTTTTCAGTCTTTATATCAAGCCCTGCAAACGGTTCATCCAACACAAGCAATTCAGGCTTCATAACCAGCGCGCCCGCAAGAGCAACTTTACGCTTTTCACCGCCGGATAAATAGTGAATAATTTTATGTTTTAAATGCGTAATTTCAAGCTCAGAAAGAACTTTTTCAGCCATTTGTTCAGCCTGTTCTTTTGAATAGCCATAATTCAAAGGTGAGAACATCACATCTTCCAAAACAGTCGGACCTATAAGCTGTTCCTCAACATTTTGAAGAATTACACCAATTTTTTGCCTGATTTTTTTGTATTCTTTTGCGGGGTCAACTCCAAAAACCTTTACCAATCCGTTTGAGGGTGTTAACAAACCAACAATATGCTTTAACAGGGTAGTTTTACCTGAACCGCTGGGACCAAGTACCGCAACTCGCTCCCCGCGGCCAACAAACAGCTCAATACCACAAATTTCCAGCCTTGTCCTGTCCGGGTATATATGTTCCAAACAATTTATTTCAACAATCTTTTCCATAATATTTCTAGTTTATAATAAACATAAGTTGAGGGCTGCCAGTGGCAGCCCTCAACAATTAAAGCAATTTCAAATATTACTAGTAGTAACCACCATACATGGAGTTAATACCACCACCATACGTAGGGTTAATACCGTTGGTGTAATATGAATTAGTAGCAGTCCAGTCCAGAGGATTGTAGCTGCTGCTGGATATTGAGTTATATGGATTATACATCTGTCCGTATGTTACTGAAAGCGGCTGCTGGTAAACAGGGGATCTATATTTTGATATTAAACCGTATGTGTCAGATATAAAAGTATATAAAGTGTGGTTAGGCGATAACACACTGCCTGCGTTTGGATAATCATATATGGCAGGGTATGGGGATGACGTTGATGATGGGAAAATAGATGAAGACTGCTGTGATGTTTTTGATGTACTTGTTGAACCACCACCGGTAAACATACTCATCATAGAAGACATCATACTTGAAAAATTACCAGACTGCATAAAATTCATCATTGTCTGGGGATTAAAACCCGATGTTGTTGTCGGGGAGGCAAATTTGATATTTGTTGCACACATATCTCTATTCTCCTATTTAATTTGGTTTTTACTTACTGTTTCGATATTTTTAATATACAATATATATACTTATATATATAAAAACTCTCTTCTACAGAAAATTGCTCTTTTTTTTAAAAAATATTAATTTTTTCTTAACATTCTTAACTTAAAAAATTTTTTCCAAAATCATATCCGGTGTAATTTTTTTCATGCACTCAAGCGGTACATCTTTTCTCGGGCAATTTCTTTTGAAACATGGCTGGCATGGCAGGCTTGTTGAGAGTGCGGAATGCTTTTCCCCGTATGGCGGGGTTCTTTTTACCCCTGTAGGGCCGAAAATCATTATAATTGAAGGAACCTGCGTGGCATTTGCTATATGAGCAGGGCCAGTATCAGGAGCTATTACATATTTTGCCCTGTTAAATATTTCTATAAGTTCTAACAACGATGTTTTTCCTGCAAGATTTAAGTAATTATCTGTTTTTGCGTGGCTGGTAATTCTTTGGATCAGCTCATTATCATTTGCACTACCAATAAAAACCACATTGTATTTTTCAACGAGCTTATCAAGAAGCTCAGCCCAGTAATTTTCCAGCCAATGTTTTGTTGACCAGATGGTTGCGGGTGAAAAAATTACGATCTCTTTTTCCAGGCTGGCAAACAAACTGCTTACCTTGCTTTTTATGCTGTCCTCAATTGGAGGGAGGCTGAATTTAACTTCATCGACCGAAGCTCCAAGGTATTTAGCAGGTTCCAGATATCTTTCTATTATAAGTTTTTCGTGGTCAAACGTATCGTGCGCAGGCAATTTAACATTAACGAAAATATCTGCGAATTCCCTGGTCTTTGCGTGCGCAATTCGTGTCTTTGCTCCGCTTAAAAAAGTAATTATTCCGCTTTTAAAGAGTTCCTGAAGGTCAATTGCTATGTCAAACTTTTCTTTTCTTATTTCTTTAATCACAGCCCAACTTTTTTTATTCCATTTCTTTTTTGGAAAAATATAAACTTTATCAAGAAGCGGGTTATTAACTAATATATCTGCTGACCTTTCTTCAACCGCCCAAGCAATAAAAGAATCCGGAAATTTTTTTCGTAACATGTTTAAAATCGGAAGGGAATGTACTACATCACCTATTGCACTTAGCCTTACTATTAATATTTTTGGTTTATTTTTCACTATAAATTGCCTTAATCCTTCAATTGTTTAGAGGAACAATTTTGTATATCCATA
>MFRL01000014.1 GCA_001784565.1 Candidatus Melainabacteria bacterium GWF2_37_15 | reverse complement strand
TTTTGCCGCCCTGGTTGTTCGGGACTTGTGAGTCCTTCAAAAGGGCTTCCAGCATATTTATTGAATAATTAAAATTAATAACGTCCCCAGCATTAAAATCAATACTTCCATCAACATTATATTTTTTATCAAGCTGTATTTCAGGACACACCCTTATATTTGCTTCTTCGCCAGCTTTGATTAGATTCTCACCGGGAGGCCCGACCAGAACTAACCATGGATCATAATCGCTAATAGCCTTTGCAAATGAAAGGCAGGTATTATAATCTTCGCTTATTTGTTTATAAAGCGCTCCATGCGGTCTTACAAATTCTGCTTTGCGGTTTGAAAGCCTGGCAAGCGAGTTTAATGCGCCTATTTGGTATACAACAATCGCTTCCATTTCTTTTTCATTAAGCTGCATACTGCGGTATCCAAATCCCTGAATATCAGGATAGCCCACATGCGCGCCAACAGAAACAGCTGACGGTATATTTTGCAGCACATTCATTATAGTTAAAGGATCACCGGCATGCAGTCCGCAGGCAATGCTTACTGAGCTAACATAAGGAACAAGCTCACTTTCAAAGCCACTTTTGTAAACGCCGTATGATTGGCCAAGATCGCAGTTTATATCAATATTTGTTTGTTTGGTTTGTTTAGTCTGTATAGTTTTCATATTTTTATTATAGAACAAAAATATGTGAGCAAAAAAATTTAAATACTTATAATTTTTGTTGTTGAGGCGGCCTACGGCCGCCTCAACAACCGCTGAGTGGCCGGCGTCGCCGGCCACTCAGCGAATAAACAATATAAATCAATTCTATTTAAATTATTTCAAAAAAAAAACGCTCGTTGTTAAACGAGCCATTAGATAATTTATATGTTATCTAGGAGGAGGGATATAAAGGTAAATCTTTTTTAGCTAATGCCTTTCAAATTTATTTATACTCAGCATTAAAAATGCCCCTCAGTATTTTTTATTTGCAGTTTTTCACAGCTTTTTACAGCTTTTCAAATTTTTTTTGAGCTTTTCGCTCTTATTTCTTATTCACATTCTTTTTGCTTCCTAACCGTGCTTCCTTACATATATAAACAATTTTTTTAGTAAGAAATTGCTAAAAAACAAAGAAATGTTAAGATTTCGTTACAATTGTGCCTCTAAGTAACTACTTAAGACCCCAATGTCATTGCGAGGAGGCGCGAAGCGCCGACGTGGCAATCTGTCCATCATGGCATGTAAGCTGTGGGCTTTCAGCCCACTTAGATAGATTCTCACGTCGGGCGAGGATAAAAATTTTTATCTTTATTTTCGGTTAGCAGCCTCGCCCTCCTCAGAATGACAATGCGGGGCAAAGTTGGTACTGAATAGTTACTAGTATTACTAATATATGAGCCCATCGGGGTTATCAGGAGGAAATATTGGCCATGGAGAAACAGGCTCTAATGCAGCTATTTGGGACTTAAGGTTAGCTATCTCTGCTTCAAGCTTAGCCTTCACTTGATCAAACGGCTTTTGAGTACTCCTTGGAAGTACTGCTTTAAGCTGGATTTGCTTATCAATCAACTCAACTTTTAAAGCGCTTATCTGCGCTTCTTTTTGCTGGACCAGCTGTTGAGCGTTAAGATCATTGTATTGCTGTAATAGAATCTCTTTCTCTGCCTCAGTCTGTGCTTGCAAATACTGATTCCATACAATCATCATTTGTGCGCGGGTCTGCGAAAGAGTACTGACCTTGGAATAAAGGTCTTTTCTCTGATTTAATAACTGGACTTCATCATATAGTATATCCAGCTCTATACGGGCATTTTCTTTCATAACTTCAGGAATAAAGAATTTTGTAATCAAACTTTCATCGTTTTGAATTTTTGCCTGCTTTTGATACAGCTCAAGGTTCTTTAGACTTATGTTTAATTCATTTTCCTTGCTTATTTTTTGCTGAGCCAGAATATCCAGCGCATTTTGAGTGCCGCCCTGCTGCTGGGTTGTAATTATACTCAAGTTTACATTTTCTAAATTAAGTTCTTTTACAACTATGTCTTTTTCCAGAAGCAATACGCTTTTTGCCAGGTTGCAAGTTTCAATTTCCTTAAGTTTTTGAGCCTGCTCAAATTCAAGCAGGGTATTCTGGCTTATATAATCCTGAATTTGCTGAATTTTTAGCTCATTACTACTTATTAAAATTTCTTTTTGCATTACTTTTTGTTCAGCATAAATTATATTTCTTTGTACTTTAAATAATGAAATTTGGTTTTGTGCTGCTGTTTTTTGCGCAGGAGTGGAGCTTAAATTGTTTAATATCGCGTACTGCGTATTGATATCCATCTGTTTTTGCAGTTCATCTATTCTTTTCTTTGCAAGATTAAATTCCTCGCCGGAAATCTGCCCATTCTGGTCAACGTCAAATTCCACAAATGTAGGTATAAATTCTGAATATGTAATAAAACCATCATCATCAGAGTCAATCCCTGCCATAAACATATTTTTTTCTTCCTGCGTCAGGGTCTGACCAGCAAAAATATTAGCCATCTCGTCTTTATTTAGAGCTGTATCTTTATTAGCATCAAGCACATCAAACTTATCACCGATCTGCTTTATTTGTTCATAACTAGCCAGTTTTTTATAATAAGTACTATAGAACTGCATACACATCTCCCTATATTCATTTTTATTAATAATCGGCGTTAAGGGAGATAAACTTTAGAGATTAACCTCGACTTCAAAACTCCTGTTCCAGGGAAAGCTTAAAGTTATTTGCTCAGGAGTTAAATTAAACCTTCTGATTATTTTCCTTATAATTGCCTGGTATGCCCAGTCATCAGCAAACCTGACAAACATTAGTTTATTAAAATTTTCCTGAGAAAACCTACCCTGTTTTTCAGCAATGTAACGTATTATCCCCATAGAAAGCGCAGTACCTATTGTATTTGAAGCAGTGTTCCAGCCCGCATAACCATAGAGATTTAAGGGCTCCGAAAGTAGTTTCTTTGCGAGCAGATCATCTGAACCGTTTGCGTTTTTTACATCAGCAACTATTACAGGCTTATTTGAATTTTTTATAAAATTAACGCAAAAATCAGTGCTCTCTTCAGTCTCCTGCTCTACAAACTCCAGCATGGCAAGATCATTCTGTCCTTTTTCAGGCGTGTGCGCCAATAAAATTATGTGTGCATTTTCCTCTGAATCAGCGACTTCCGCCCCGCACATTTTTATATGAGTTTCAATGTTTTTACTTAAAGGCTTATCTTCGTATCGGGGAATTATATTCGGCCCATTTAATGTTGAATAAACCGGGAAAATTTTGATGGAAACATCAAAATTTTCTACTATTAAATGTGCCACAAGAAGTGTAAGTACTTCATCAAACCCGGTATGAACCGGAGCCTGCTTACTTAGTTCTTCTGCCTCCTGCACATTAAGCCCAAACGGTGCTATGTCGTCTTTTGCATACAAAAAGAAATCAAAAAACCCTTCATTTTTCCACTGCAAATACATTTTATTTATTGAAAAGTTTCTCTGCCGCGTTTTCAGATAATCATCAAGGATATGTGAAGGAATTTGTGCCTGTATATCACTGTAATCCTCACCCTTATGTTTTAAATAAGAATATTTAAATATTAATTTCCCATACTCATCCCAGTAAAGCTTTTCTTCTTCATTGACATTATTATCAGAAATCCTCATTATACTGCTGAATCCCAGCACCTTTGCCCGTGAAACCTCAATAATCTTCCTGAATTTTTCTAAACGTGAACAAATCAACTCTTTTAAATCAGAAGACCTCCGTGAAGGAATCAAACCGCCATACGCAACTATGTCAAGCGCGCATATTATGTAATCTATAGGGTTTTGTGAAAGCGTTTTTTCCAGCCATTGCAGTATTTCATCAATTTTAGCATTATTTATTAAATTCCCTAAAAATTCCCTTGGCGGAATAAACACATTAATGTTTTTACTTATCATTCCTGCCTGAAGCGGAAGCGTATAACTCACAGGTCGATCATCAGCAGGTATTAGCAGTATATTCATTCAGGCGCTCTCAAATTTCTAAGGATCAAGGGCTTATCATAATAGTACGCATCGTCAGAATAATCTCTTTCATCCTGCAATGCATCCATTGTTCTTGAAACATCGCCAACTCCGGGCATTGCCGGGCCAAAACCTGGCATAAGGCCTTTTTCCGGCTTTCCTGTTATCAAAATAGTATTTGAGCGGCTTTGCCTTCCATCAGAACCCATAATTCGCGCCCTTTTTGCGTCGCTCAAGTCTTCGTTTTTCCAGACCGCAACTTCAAAATATACAACTTTATTAATAAGTTCCTTTTTATCAGGAAGCTCAACTTCAAGCTCAGTGATTCCTTTTTCTCCGACCATTCCATCAACCTTAGCCAGTATTTGCTCACCATTTTCATCAACTGCCAGAACAAGTGACACATGGCTGCCCGGTTCCGCTTTAATAATAAAGCCTGTTTTAGCTCCGATTATCAGCCGGGAAGGTTTAAACACCTCAGCTTTAATAATTTCGGCACCGGCTTCGCCGGAAGAACTAAGATTCAGCTCTAACGCAGAAACCGGAAGGGAAAAACTGATTATAATAATTAAAAATATAAATTTCTTTAACATAACGTAAAAATCTCTGTATTTATGGCTTCTGTATTTATGACTTCTATAATTATAAACATTATAATAAAATTTTCTTATGCAGAGAAATATGTTAAATATTTTTTTCACAGGTCTGGGTATATATTTAAAAAATTTCTTCCCTCTTTCAAGGGCAATGCTTTTTCCTGTGCTTGGCCAAATCATCGGCATAATCCTGATACTTGGCCCGGTTTACTTTTACAGGCAAAACTATTTATTAACCCTCTCGCCTGTAGAACTACAAAAAAACCTGACTTTTATTCTCTTGGGCCTGATTCTTATGGTAGTTCCAGGTTTTATAATTTTCTTAAAAGCATTCTGGGATTATATGGTGGTTATGGTTTCATTAAACACCATGGTGTCTGATATTGTTGAAAAAAAACCTGCTGCCAGCTTTAAAATACACAATGGCGCCGTTAAATTACGCACAAAGGATTACCTTGTACTGCTATTTATCCTTATGGGAATATGGTTCCTTTTGCTTTTAATGCCGTTTGTCCTGATGATTCCGGCTATGAAAATTTTTGGACAAATGTTTGCTATTGCGGTTTTTGCTGTGTCTTTATTGGCTAACCTTGGAATACTTGCTATAATTTCGGTTTATCTTTGCCTGTGTTTTCAGATTTTTGCTTTTGAGGCTATTTCCCCGGTTAATATAATTAAAAAAAGTTATGAAATGATAGACAATAAAAACTTCTGGCGAGCAGTATTGCTGGGGTTTATTCTTTTTGTGGTCACAGGTGCAG
The DNA here is from genome assembly GCA_001784565.1 of Candidatus Melainabacteria bacterium GWF2_37_15. Taxonomy (GTDB): domain Bacteria; phylum Cyanobacteriota; class Vampirovibrionia; order Gastranaerophilales; family UBA9971; genus GWF2-37-15. The sequence continues at coordinate 6,851 of MFRL01000014.1, read as the reverse complement.
TGCTTCCCGCAATATTTGGGGAAATAATCAAAAATTCCCCGCTTCTGGGTTATCTTGTTCTGCCCTTTGAGTCTTATGCAAATATTCTTCTTCAAAATACAAACTTAATTGAAACAATCCAACAATATGGGCTTACAGTTGCTGATATCTCAAGAGAATTTGCCTTAATGTCAGTAGGAACAGCAGCAACAATGTTTGTTTTACCACTTGGAAGTGCGTGTTTTACGTTGTTTTATTTAGATTTAAAGGAAAAGAAACAGTAAACCCTTTTCTTGCACCGGGAAGAATAAACCAGAACCGAGAACCCATCCCCTCCTCAGATTCAAAATGAATAGAACCTCCATGCAATTCAACCAGCTTTTTAGTTAAAGCAAGCCCCAGCCCTGTTCCTTCCTGTGGCCTTGTATAAGATGAATCTAATTGTTTAAACTGGTCAAATAATTTATCATAATCCTTTTTTGCTATACCAATTCCTGTATCTTCTACTGATGTAACCAGCATATTATCATTGAGTCCTGTTTTGACTGTTATTTTGCCGTTATCTGGCGTAAATTTAACAGCATTGCTTAAGAGATTATAAATTATTTGCTTATAACGCTTAGCGTCTGCGTTTATGATTATATTTTTCAATTGCAGCTCAATTTCTATATTCTTTTTAAGTGCCAGCGATTGTATTCCGGTTATTACATTATCAATAAACATGTGAGAATGGATATCTTCATATTCCAGATCCAGCTTGCCAGCCTCAATTTTTGACATATCCAGCAAATCATTAACAAGATTCAAAAGATGGCTTGCACTCTGGCTAATATTATCAAAATACCTTGTTATTTGCTCAGGAGTAAGCTGGCTAGCCGATAGAGCCAGTTCTGAAAATCCTATGATGGAATTAAGGGGCGTCCTGAATTCATGCGACATATTTGCAAGGAATTCACTTTTGGAGCTGCTTGCTGATTCAGCTATTTTTTTTGCATTTTTTAATTCTTGTTGTAATCTTACAAAATCACTTATATCAGAAAAAATCGTTGCAAATCTGCCTTTTTCAGGAGAAACAACAGAAATATGAAAATATTTTTTCATTGGCTCGAAATATGTTTCAAATGTTGTTGGATTTCCACTACAAGCAACTTTTGAATAGATCTCAATATAAGGTGCCTCGCCTGTGCCATACACTATAGAAGCTCTTTTATTAATGACACTTTCTCTGGTTAATCCTGTGATGGATTCATACGCAGGATTTACGTCTAAAATTTCATAATCCACAGCTTTTCCGCATTCATCATAAATCACTTCATGAATACAAACCCCTTCCTGCATGGAAGAATATAATAAACTGTAATCAGAATTATCAAACTTTCTTGCCCCAATAAGAACTTTGGGGTGAGAGGAAACAATTTCGGAATATGTTTTAGGATTAAGGCTATTTATATTATATCTGCATAAGACTATGCAATCACTGTCATCCATAATTTCATTAATTTTAGATTCATACTTCATGAAAAGTTCTGAACCAAGAGGGGCATCAGCTATCCAGGATGCTTCTCCCGTAACTCTTAAAGCAGAGTAGCCTTCTTTCTTGGCAAACTCCAATTCCTTTTGCCAGAATTGAATTTGCCTGTCAATTTCAAATTTGCCGTCTTTTAAATAGGTATCCCAGTGAGTCAGTATTTTTAACTGTCCGCTTTTAATCAGGCGCTCCACATCCAATCCTTCCTGTTTTAGTCTGTTTAACAGGACTTCCTCAGAAATGGAGTACTCAATGCTGATAACTTTTTCATTTGCTTCTATACCATACTTTATATAAGACACAAGCAAACGCAAATGTTCTTCATCATCATCATAAATACAGACCACATGGTCATTTACCTTAAATGTTCTGATCTCTTCTGCAAGCATTTATATTTTAATTTCTATTTTTTTACTCAATTTAGATAAACTAAAGCATATCATAAAATATATCAATGCAATAAACGCCAACACCTCAAATTCATGATATGTTCGCTCATAAATTATCTCTCCTGAGCGGGTAAGCTCAATTAGCCCGATTGTTGAAGCAAGTGACGTGTCTTTTATCAAAGCTATAAACTGACTAACTAAAGCAGGCATCATCCTGGCAAAAGCCAGCGGCAGAATGATATAAGCCAGTCTTTGAAACCCTGTTAAACCGAGGCTAACAGCCGCATCAATATGTCCTTTTTCAATGGAATTCAGGCCGCCCCGCACTATTTCCGCAACATACGCTGAAGTAAAAATTATTAATGCAACACAGGCAGAAACAAAGAAAGACGCCGACGTGCCAAGAATAAACGGTAAAAACCCAAAATGAATAAACACTATAAAAAGAATTAACGGGATGCTGCGTACAAACTCAATATACATAGCTGCCAATGGACTAAAAGGCGGGATTTTAACATATCTGATAACACCAAGTACAGTACCCAATACAAGACTGCCCGCTATTGATAAAACAGCAAGCTGGAGGGTTACTCCAAGTCCTTTCATTAAAAAGCCTAAATTATTAAGAACATCTTCCCAGTGCATGGTAATGCCTTTCAAAACTATTGGAAATAAGCGCTATAAAACCTGTCAAAAGCATGTAAATAAGCGCGCCTGTTATAAAAAATTCAAAAAACCTGAAATCATCAACTGCTCCCTTGTATATAACGTAAAATACGTCAGTAACCGCAATAAAACTGACAAGTGATGAATTTTTAACAAGATTTATAAACTGACTGCCGAGGGGCGGAATAACTATCCTTATTGCCTGAGGAAAAATAATAAGCCTGAAAGTTTGTAATCGGTTTAATCCCAACCCCCTTGCTGCCTGATACTGCTCACCGGTAATGGAATTCACACCTGACCTTAATACTTCTGAAATATAAGCCCCTGTGTAAATGCTTAATGCAATTATGCCGCAGGCTATAGGGTGCAAATGAATACCGAATTCCGGCAAAGCCTTATACACAATATATAACTGAATAAGTAAGGGAGTATTCCTTATAAACTCAACAAAAGCAGTAAAGAATGTTTTAGAAAAATCCCCTCCCATGGTTCTGGAATAAACAACAACAAGCCCGATTAAAAACGCAGCTATAGAGCTTATAAAAGAAATAAAAAAGGTAATTTTTATCCCTTTTATAAGCTCTGGCCAAGCTACTAAAAGAACGTCAATGTCGATATTATACATTATTACTGTTATCCAGATCCGGCATCCACTTTTCTTTCAAGCGGGTAAGTGTTCCATCACGTGCAAGGTCTTCCAAAATCATATCTATTGTTTCCCTTAACACAAAAGTTTCCCTGCCTTTTTTAAATCCAAGCCCGTAAGGTTCCTGTGTGAACCTTTCTTTCAGCATAATAAATTCAGGATTTTCTAATATAAAACCATAAATAATCGTATCATCAGTTGTCATTGCATCGCCTCTGCCTGCCCTGAGAGCAGAAAAAGCATCTGTATATGTTCTGAATCCAAGTATCTCGGCATCAGGAAACATTTGCCTTATATTCATTTCGCTGGTAGAGCCAAGGCTCACTATTATTCTTTTACCTGCAAGATCGCTTATATCATTAATTTCACTGTCTTTAGGTACCATCACCGCTTGGCCGGCAATATAATAAGGATTACTAAAATCAATTATCTGAGCCCTTTTAGGAGTAATAGTCATTGTTGCAGCAGTAAAATCAACTGCACCGGAGGTTATAGAAAAAATCCTGTTAGAAGATGTTACCTGCTGAAATTCTATAGCATCTCGATTTCCAAGAATCCTGTATGCTATTTCCCTGCACAAATCAATATCAAAACCTCTTACCTGCTGGTCTTCATTAACAAAACCAAAGGGCCTGGCGTCATACCTTACGCCTGCTATTATTTTCCCTCTTTCTTTAATTTTAGTAAAAAGGTCTTTTTCCTGTTTTTTTGCACACCCTGTTAAACTTACGATAAAAAGTATGCTTATGAAAACAAGTATAAATTTTCTTGGAAATTTCAATTCTCTATTCCTTCTTTTATTCTGCCTTTATCCATATAAATTATCCTGTCTGCAACTTCATAGGCAAATGACATTTCATGAGTTACTACAACCATTGTCATTCCCTCTTTTGCAAGACTTTTTATTGTATCAAGAACTTCCTGGGTCATTTGCGGATCCAGAGCGCTCGTGGGTTCATCAAAAAGCATTACTTTGGGCTGCATAGCAAGACTCCTTACAATAGCCACCCGTTGAGCCTGCCCGCCGGAGAGCTGTTCAGGGTATTTATCAATTTTATCGAGCAGGTCTACTTTTTTCAGCAGGCTAACCGCAAGGTCTTCCGCTTCTTCTAATTTCATTCCTTTTACTTTGACTGGTGCGAGAGTAATATTTTTCTTTACTGTTAAGTGCGGGAAAAGATTAAATTGTTGAAAAACTATTCCTACTTCTGATCTTATCCTGTTTAAATCTGTGTTTTTTGAGGTGATTTCAGTATCCTCAATAAATATCCTGCCGCTGCGAACAGGCACAAGCCCGTTAATACATTTTAAAAACGTGCTTTTGCCGCAACCTGATGGGCCTATTAACGCAACAATACTACCCTTTGCAATATTAACAGTAATATCTTGAAGGACACATAAGTTTTTATAGTATGCAGTTACGTTTTCCAGCCTTATCATGTTTATTCAGGTACCTATTCCTTATCGTGCTTTAATCCCTTTTGCACGCCTTTGAAGAATAAACTTTTCTTTTCTTCTGAATTAGTTTCTTTTTCATACTCTTTAAGCTTTTCTTCTACTTCCTTTGCAGCGTCATTCTGCTTTTTATCATAAAGGATAACTGACTCGGACGAATTTTTCGTATCTTCCAATAATTTTTTTGCAGCATCACTGAGTTTAGAATCTTCTTCTTCCTGTTTTTTCAACATTTCCTCGATTTTTTTAAGCCTATCCAGTCTTTCCTTTTGGAATTTATACGTTTGCAGCTCAGATTGTATAAACTTACTTTTTAAAACAATAATTTCCACCCGCCTGTTTGCATTCCTGCCGGCTTCGGTGCTATTTGTGGCAACTGGCCTGGTATCACCATATCCAACCACAACAAACCTGTCTTTTTCAATACCGGCATTATCAATAAAATAACGGACGATACTTGCTGCTCTTGCTGCTGAAAGCTCCCAGTTAGAAGGATATACAGATGAGGTCATAGGCTGATTGTCAGAATGCCCTTCTACCCTAATAAGGTTATAGGGAAATTTTTCTTTTAGTACTGCTCCCACTTGTTTAATAACTTCTAAAGACTCCGGCCTCAGCTTTGAAGCCGAGGATTCGAAGAAAATATTGCCTACCATGTTTATTATCAGGCCTCTTTCAGTTACCCTGGTTTTTATGCCTTTTAATTCATCTATTTTGTCAAGTTTAAGCTTTTCCTGGGCCAGCTCATAATTTTTTTCTTCTTCTTTTGCGGCAATCTCGTCAAGTATAGCGGGAACCATATTTTGTTCATCAGCATATCCTCCGGATTCCAGGACGCTCTGCCCACTAGTATTTAAAACCCCGGCATCACCTTCCAACACAGTAGGAGACTTTGCAAAAGCTTTTTTTAATGAATCTTTTAAATCCTTAAATTTAGCAAGGTCGAGCTGGGATAAAGCATAAAGGATAACAAAAGTGGCAAAAAGAAGTGTAATGAAATCAGCATAAGATACAAGCCACCTTTCAAGATTTACATGTTCTTCAGCATGTTTTTTCCTTTTACCCAATTACGCCGCTGCCTCCTTTGAAGCACCAGCAGCAGCTCCCGCTTCTTTCTCCAAGATATATACCTGAAGTTTTCTTTCAATAAGTGCAGGGCTTTCACCCGCTTGAATAGCTAAAATTCCTTCTACCATCATTTCTTTTGCAAGAAAACCTTTCTGGTCTTTAAGCTTAATTCTTGTGCTAAAAGGTATAAAAAACAGGTTAGCGCCTATAAGGCCATAAACTGTAGCAACAAACGCAACTGCAATCCCTGCTCCCAGCTTGGAAGGTTCTGAAAGGTTTTCCATAACCTGAATAAGTCCAAGTACAGCGCCAACAATACCCACAGTAGGAGCATATCCTCCTGCTGATTCCCAGACTTTATATGCACCTTTTGATTCTTCTTCCATCTGTGAAATTTTGGTTTCCATTAAATCCCTTACGAGTTTCGGGTCAGCACCGTCAGCCACGGCTTCAAGTCCAAGAGTGATTATAGGGTCGCTGGCGTTTTTTGCCTCTTTTTCAAGAGCTATTACTCCTTCTTTTCTTGCTTTAGTAGCATATTTAATTAACTCGGTTATAAGTTCTTTAAGATCAGAACTTTCATTAAGATAAACTCTTTTAAGCGCTAAAACTGCATTAATGAGGTCATGCTGCGGAAAGCTTAATACTACTGCCCCGGCAGTACCCCCAAATACGATAAGCGCTGCTGTTACCTGTACAAGCGCCATGGGGTTTCCCCCCTCAAGGAGTTGTCCCACAAGGATTAACCCTACTCCTAAAAACGAACCAATTATTGCAAATATGTCCATATTTTACCTATTAATTAATATTTTCCTTTATCTATTAAAGGATATTTTTTAAAACAGGTAATCATACAGGTATAGTATCCCAATTATCAGGGCAAGCACATGAGGGCAGGGCAGACACATGGGTCTGCCTGCAATAATAGGGTGCATAAATGTACCCTACGGAATTTATTTAAGCGGTGCGCAATAGCGCACCTTACAAAATATTAATTATTAATTGCCGGTGGGCTAAAGCCCACCCTATTTAACTTTCTGGAATCAGGCCTAGAAAATTTTGTTGGGTCATCGACCCTGCTTATCGATTTAATCCATGTTTAAATAAAAAAGAAGGGTAG
>MFRL01000013.1 GCA_001784565.1 Candidatus Melainabacteria bacterium GWF2_37_15 | reverse complement strand
TAATAGAAGATGACACCCTTAGCCTTACTCTTTCATTTTCACTGTTTAGCAGTTGTTCCTGGGTTTCCACAGCTTTAGAGAACAAGTATTTCATGTTGGAGATTGTTCCTTCATAAACCTGTTCTTGCTGTTGTTTTAATTCTTCCTTGAATTCTGGGATTTTCAGCCAGTTATAACAAGTTTTCTTTGCAATTCCTGCCTGATTACACGCTTCTTCGACTTTCCCAATTTCAATAAATTTGGAAATAACTTCCTGCTGTTTTGGTGTAAGTTCTCTAACCATACTCTGCCCCCTTAAAATTACACGATTTTACACGTTTTTAAATAAAAAATTTTTCTCTTGCCTCATGAAAATATATAAGTTTATTATAACATTTATTTATATACTTTTCATCATATTTGTGTATATATTTTGTTGATAAAATGTAAATTATTAGGGCAGACACACAGGTCTGCCCCTACATTTATGAATGCATCTTAAAGCTTTCCCAGCCTAATATTTCACAGCACCTTACTGTTTTAAAGAATGCTGGCATAATTATATGGAGCTATGAAACATTTAGGCCAGGTAACTGAATTCCACTTTTTTTCATCGCTGTTGTAAGTAAAGACGGCGGATTCTTCTGTATAAAGCTTCCAAATGAGTTAGACTGTTTAGTTTCCGGTTTATAGCTGTGTTTTTTACCTGCTTTATCAATTATATATTTATTGAGGAAGAGCGGCATTCCTATGCCAATGGCAAATAAAGACCATGAAAGGCCTAATGCCCGGAAACCATTCCATTTTCCTTTTGTAATTTCTTCTTTCCCAGGTAATTTCTTTGCCCAGGCGACCGCCTCATCCGGCGCCTTTAAAGATACATCACTGAGCCAGCTCTTAATCATCTTGAATACACCATCTTTTTTATTAATAGTTCCATTTAAGAGATCAGGAGCAAACATGGTCGCTGCACCTTTTGCTACAAAAGGACCAAGTACAAGCCAATTCATAAAACCTGAATAATCCCTGATCGTACTGGTTTTTAATTCCGCTTCATCACGTGCTTGAGAGAATCTGCCTATTAATACGCTGCCGTAAATAACTCTTAGAATATCAATATGAGCATATTTGTCCTTAATTTCAAAGTTTTTAGCAAAACTTTTTATTCCTTGAACGCTAAGAATGTCCTTCTTGCCTATGGCTCCGGTTGTAAGCAGCACCATCCCTGCCATACCAGCTATAGCAACGATTTTTTTGCCTAAGAGTCCCGTTTCTTTTTCTTTTTTACCATTATTGTTATTTTCTTTTGTAAAGTCTTTGTAACCAGTGAAGCCTTCCTTACCAGTGATTAACTTTGAAACGCCGGTGATGATCTTTTGTAATGAGGCACCAAGGACAATAGATGGGATAATACCATAGGCTGCCCTTTTGTAAGATAATTTGCTTAATTTCTTGATTGTTCCTTCTGCATCAGGTTCTTTGAATACCTGATGTACCGCTTCTGCGCCATCACGTAACAGCATTCTTATAGATGTACCGAATTCTTCGCCTGTTTTCCCAATTTTTCCAACTGTTAATCTTTCAGAAGCACCGGTTGAATCAATAAACAGTTTGCCTGCATCATAAGTAGAATTTAAAAATGCCTTATGGGACTTGTTATTACCTATTTCATACCCTTTATATGTAGTATCGGTGATGGACTTTATAAATTGTTTATAGGATTCTGAATTGGGATCTAGTTTTACCTTATCGTCTTTTCCAACAACAGCTGTTATTTTTTCTATTATGGTTTCCCAGTATTTTTGTATTTTATCACGCTTAGATGCGGCTGGGTTGGACTTTTCTGCCACTTTCCAGGCTTCATGCAAGCTGTTTAAAGTTGTGCTGTTTGCGTATAATCCTTTATGACCACTATTTTTCAGCATCCACCAGGAAATTATACCGGGCAAAAATGGGTTGGGTATTGCTGCAAGGGATTCTCTTGCGAGTGTTTCCAATCCATAAACAGGATTCTGCTGATAATCGCACGTTGTTCTTGGGATTATCATTGTTGTAGCGTCAATTGCGCTAATCTCTATTGCAGGATTTTCCTGAAGGAACTGGAAACCTCTTGTCACACCGTTATTTATAGTCGACAAAAATGCCGCATTCCCGAAATTTGGTTTATTTCCGGGTTTGCTTTGTTTATTATGCGGTGTATTGTTTAGTCCGACTAACATTTTGTTGTGTATCTGCCCCTGTCTTAGTTTTATAAAAAATTTAAAGCCCGCTTTTTGAATTTATGCGGGCTTTTTAGTTATTAATTTTAATTTTTTAAAATATCAACTACCCCGCAGAGTCCCTGTGGCCTGTGATGCGGCCTGGGAATTTGCCTGTATCTGCTGATTATTCTGTTTTGTGATTAAATTTTTCATTACGGTCTTCATTATAAGTGTACACTTTACATTTATTTCTCATTTAAACAATAACCTACTTTTTAATAACCTGTCAATTAAAAAAAATGCTAATTTTTTATAGGCATATTATAAAAATTTACATTTATTAAAATTAACTTTTTTTAAAACTTCCATTTTTAAATAAATAAATTTTAAAAATGGAAAGACATTTATCGATTTTTGTCTAATTTACTTTAAATTTTGTCACTTTTGACAAATTAATTTTATTTTTTTTTAAACTTATTAAATTTATTTTTTGTGATAATTTTATTCAAATATTAAGTTTTGTTAAAAAACGTTTACTTTTGCGTTTACTTTTGATTATACAGAGGACTAGTATATTGTCATTATGATTAACTTTTCATTTTCATTAAAAACGCAAATCTATTTCGGGGGGGGCTGTATAAGTAATCTTCGGCAAGAAATGAAGCCCTATAGCAGAGTTTTACTCGTTACCGGCTCGGGAAGCGTTAAAAAGTTCGGTATTTACGATGAGGTAGTTAAAGAGCTTGAAGGTATCGAAATTTTCGAGTTATCAGGTGTAAAACCTAACCCTACCCTGGATTCAGTTTATCAGGGGATCGAAATTTGCCGGAAAAATAACGTAGAATTCATACTCGCACTTGGCGGAGGGTCAGTGATTGACGCGGCCAAGGCGATAGCAGCGGGTGTGGTTTACCAGGGCGATGTGTGGGAACTTTTCCTTGATAATAGCAAGTTCACCGGCGCGTTAAATACCGGATGTATTTTGACTATTGCCGCTACGGGATCGGAATCCAACAAAAACTCCATTATTACCAATGAATTAACAAAGGAAAAGCTCGGGTTGAGGCGGGATGAGCTGAAACCGCAATTTGCCATACTTGACCCAAAATATACATATACACTTCCCGAAAAACAGACTGCTGCCGGAATTGCGGATACGATGGCGCATGCTTTTGAGCAATATTTTTCTCCTACAAAAGACTCATATCTAACTGATCGGATGGCGGAAAGCGTCATGAAAACCTGCATTAAATTTGGGCCAGTGCTTCTAAATGAGCCTGAAAATTATGAAGCCAGGGCAGAAATAATGTGGGCGTCTAATATTGCCTTAAACGGTATACTTAGTTGCGGCAAAGACACTGATTGGGCTTCGCATATGATTGCGCATGAGCTATCAGCAAATTATGACCTGACACACGGGATAGCACTGGCTATACTTTTTCCTAACTGGATGGAGCAGGTTTTTGACGAAACAAGAAAGTGGAAATTTGAGGAATATACTGTTAATGTTTGGGGATTATCAGCAAGTGAAGCCAAAACCTCGATAATCAAAACAAGAGAATTCTTTAACAGTTTAAATTTACCTGATACACTCACAAAAGTAAGTATTGACGGACAGTATTTTGAACAATTTGCGGAGAATGTGGTTAGAAGAGGCCGTACAGGCAGTTTTAAAAATTTAACAAAAAAAGATATAATATCAATATATAGAAGGTCATTATAAACATGGGCGAATTAGTAATAAGAATAGTAGGTTCACCAGGGGACGGCGTTATAAGCTCAGGGGATATCTTAACCCTTGCAGCGGCAAGGAGCGGCAGGTATGTCAGTACTTACAGGTCATTTCCAACAGAAATCAGAGGGGTTGACCAGAGCCTTTACCAGCTCAGGATAAGTTCTAAGAAAATCCTGACCCCGGCAGATGACGTGGATGTTTTGATTGCGTTTAATGAAAAATTCCTCAGGGATAATATCTCAAGCCTTAAAACAGGCGGGGTAATGATTTTTGACTCGTCAGAAAACAATGCCCAGTTTGAAGAATTCCAGAACGTCACTAAATACTTTATTCCTATGACAAATTTGTCAAAAGAATTTGCCACAGAACGGTCTAAAAATATGGTGGCGCTGGGAATATTGTCAGGTTTAATGCCAAACATAGACATAAAGGACGAAATCAAGTCTGATATTAGAAAAAAATATGAAACCAAAGGTGAAGAAGTAATTGAGCAGAATGTTCAGGCCTTTGAAAAAGCGTACACGTGGGCAAGGCAGAACATTCCACAGAAAGCGTTTCTGGAAAACCTTGCCATAGAAAAATCCGGCAAGAAACTAATTTTAAGCGGATGTGAGGCTATGGCACTCGGCGCGCTTGTTGCAGGGTGCAAATTTTATTCAGGCTACCCTATTACGCCGGCTACAGAAATTATGGAGTTTCTGGCAAAAGAGTTACCACGACTGGGCGGAAATGTTATACAGTGCGAAGATGAGATTGCAGCTATAACTGAGGCTTTAGGGGCATCGTTTTCTGGCGTTAAGGCTATGACAGCAACTAGCGGGCCGGGGTTATCACTTATGTCCGAAGCTATAGGTTTGGCGTCCATGGCTGAATTACCTATTGTTATTGTGGATGTTCAAAGAGGCGGGCCAAGTACGGGCATGCCTACCAAGACAGAACAGTCTGATTTGAATCTTGCTATTTATGGAACGCACGGCGACACGCCAAAGATAGTGCTTGCACCAATAAACGTTGAAGACAGCTTTTATCAGACTGTTAAAGCATTTAACTATGCTGAAAAATATCAGGTCCCTGTTATAATCCTTTCAGATGTTTCGCTTGGGGAGCGGCGGGAATGTATTGATGCGTTTAATATTGAAGACATAGAGGTGATTGACAGGCTAAAGCCAGACACAATAGATGTTAATGTACCTTATTCCAGGTATACAAAAACTTACACAGGTATTTCACCTATCTCTACCCCAGGCCAAAAAGGCGGAGCATACATTGCAACCGGGCTGGAACATACTGAGGACTGTGCACCATCCAGCAAACCGCAAATACACGCTACAATGACTGAAAAAAGGTTTAAAAAGCTTGATACTGCACAGTCAGAGTTTCTTGCAGCAAGAAAGTACGGCAGTGATGACGCGAGGTTTGGGATTATCAGCTGGGGCAGCACATCAGGGCCGGTACTGGAAGCGATTGATCTGGCTGAAAAGCAGGGATATAATATTCAGGCACTTTACCCGAGGATTATTTATCCTTTCCCAACAAAGTGGATAAATGATTTTCTGGACAATAAAGACATTCTGCTTATAGTTGAGCGGAATTATTGCGCACAATTCGCTAATACTATCGTTTACAGATGTACATGTATGAATAAAAATCTACAGATACACAATCTTATGAAATATAACGGCGAACCGTTCACTACCAACGAGATAACAACTAAAATTGACCAGATAATCAAAGGTCAGTACTTAAAGTTCACGACCCATCAGTAAGGAAAATAATATGTTAACCAAGACAGCACAATCATATAGAAGTAAGACAAACCCTTCATGGTGTCAGGACTGCGGGGATTACAAGGTTCTTGATGCTTTGACAGCGGCGATGGCAGTGACCGGAGTTGAGCCGCACGATATGGTAATGACATCAGGTGTGGGATGCGCCAGCAGGTTGCCTTTTTATACCAACTGTTACGGTTTTCATACTGTGCACGGAAGGGCTTTACCTGCTGCTATCGGAATAAAAGTAGCTAATAAGGAAAGAACAGTTATATCTGTTGGTGGGGATGGTGATGCTTTCAGTATTGGAGGAAATCACTTCATACACGCATCCAGGAAAAATCCTGATATTACATACATTGTTATGGATAATGAAATCTATGGGATGACAAAAGGCCAGAATTCCCCGACTTCGCACGAGGACCTTTTAACCAAAATCAACCCATATGAGGTCATTGAGGACAGGATAAACCCGGTATTGATGGCGCTGTCGTTTAACACTTCTTTTATAGCAAGAGGGTATTGCGAAGATGAAGAACAGCTTAAAGACATTATAGTCAAGGCAATTCAGCACAGAGGATTTTCTTTTGTGCACGTTTTATCGCCATGTACGCAGTATAACCACAAGGTAACTTATGAATCATGCAGGAAAAGAATCAAGCAGTTGCCTGAAAACCACGATACAAAAGATAGAATACTGAGTATGAGCTATGCGTTAACGCAGGAGCCGCTGTATATGGGTATATTTTACGATATTCAAAGACCCACGCTGCATGACAAGCTCGAGCACATCAGGGAATTGTCCATGAATGAGATAGGGAACCCGGCTAATTACACGCTTAATGATGTGATTAAGCAGTTTGAGTAGGGATTATAAACACAAATTAGGGCAGACACATGGGTCTGCCCCTACAATTTTATATAAAAGGTTCAGTGCGGCGTGGGTGCGGGATAACTACTGTATTTTTTAGCATTTCCATCATTCTTTTTTCGTCGTCTTTTTTTGCAGCAAAATTTTTCACTTTATTATAAAGGTGTTCGATTCTTTCAAATACTCTATTCGTTCCGTATGGATTGTTTTCCAGTGAAGGTTTGTGAAATTCC
>MFRL01000012.1 GCA_001784565.1 Candidatus Melainabacteria bacterium GWF2_37_15 | reverse complement strand
TGCCTTGCCAGGCAATTATCTAACATCGTTTGGAAAATACTAAAATACTAATTTATTTTAAAAATCGATAGAAATATCTAACCTACAGAGCTACAATAATTGGTGGGCTAAAGCCCACCCTATTAAATTATTAAATTAATTGGGGTGTCACGGAGCGGGGCGAAGCCCTACCCAAAAATATACCTGATTGCATTTTCGTAATAAAATCTATTCAGGAGGAAACTTAATTATGAGAATGACAAAGCTGTTTTTTAATACACTGCGGGAAACCCCGGCTGACGCCGAGGTGATCAGCCATCAATTCCTTGTGCGGGCTGGCTATATCAGGAAACTGACCAGCGGAATCTATACATACCTGCCCCTTATGCTGCGGGTAATCAAAAAAATCTCTAATATTATAAGAGAAGAAATGGATGCGCAGGGTGCACAGGAATTACTAATGCCGATTTTGCAGCCGGAAGAGCTGTGGAAGGAAACAGGACGCTGGGAAGTATACGGAAAAGAATTAATGCGGCTAACAGACCGCCATGGGAGAATGGGCGCACTCGGGCCAACACACGAAGAAATAATCACCGCACTTGCAAGGGATGAAATAAAATCATACAGACAGCTTCCTGTTAACTTGTATCAGATACAGGACAAGTTCAGGGACGAAATCAGACCACGTTTCGGACTTTTAAGAGGTCGAGAGTTCCTGATGAAAGACGCATACAGTTTTGACGCTGATGAAGCCGGGTTAGAAGAAAGTTATAAAAAAATGATTATAGCCTACACTAACATATTCAACAGGTGCGGGCTGGAAACAAGGATGGTACGCAGTGACAGTGGCGCAATTGGTGGAAGTGTGAGCCATGAATTTATGGTGTTAACAAGAACCCAGAGCGGCGAGAATGACGTGCTTTTCTGCGATAGCTGTGACTATGCGGCAAACTCCAACAGGGCAGAATCCCGCATGCTGCCTGCTGATACCGACGGTAAATTTACAGATGCAAAGGAAGTTGATACTCCTGGCATTAAATCAATTGAGGATTTAGCGAAGTTCTTTAATATAGCCCCGTCTGCAATATGCAAATCCCTTGTTTATATTGCTGATAAAAGACCTGTTATGGCATTAATTCGGGGCGATCAGGCAATTGAGGAAACAAAACTGCTAAACGCTATAGGAGCAAATGAAATAAGAATAGCCAGCGATGCCGAAGTCAGGGAGCACCTCAATGCAGAACCGGGTTTTATGGGGCCAGTCGGGGTTAATATACAAATAATCGGTGACGAAAGCATAAAAGAGCTTAAAAACTTTGTTGTGGGGATCAATAAAGCTGACAAGCACCTTGTTGGAGCTAACTGGGATAAAGAAATTAAATTTCCTGCAAAAATCGCTGATATCAGGCTTGTGCAGCCGGGTGAGGGTTGCCCTGAATGTGAAGGAAAATTGGAAACCACCAAGGGCATTGAAGTTGGCAATATATTTAAGCTCGGAACAAAGTATTCCGAAAAGATGAAAGCTACCTTTACCGATGAAAACGGTCAGGAAAAGCCATTCATCATGGGTTGTTACGGTATTGGCGTTTCAAGAACTGCGGCGGCTGCTGTAGAAAGATACCACGATAAAGACGGTATCCAGTGGCCAATTGCAATAGCTCCGTACCATGTTGTGGTTGTACCGGTGAATGTCACGGACGAACAGCAAATGAGCACAGCTGAAAAAATATATAATGACTTACTGGCTGAAAATATTGAAACCGTACTGGATGATCGGGATGAGCGGCCGGGAGTCAAGTTCAAGGATGCGGACTTAATAGGTTTTTCAGTAAGGATTACAGCCGGAAAAACTCTTGTTGAGGGCATGGTTGAAATAAAAATCCGCTCAACCGGGGAACTGTTGAAGGTGCCGGTTGGTGAGGCTGTGGCCAGGGTTAAAGATTTAATACTTAAAGAATGTTAAAAATCCAAAAAGCCAAAACCCTAGAGCAATTAGAACAAGCCAGGAAGCTTTTTATTGAGTATTCAGAGTTTCTTGATATAGACCTATGTTTTCAGAATTTTGAAAATGAGATTAATAATCTATCGAGTGTTTACTCAGAGCCTGATGGCGGTATATTTTTAGCTTCTTTTAACCTTGAAGTGGTTGGCTGTATTGCTTTAAAAAAACTTGAAGGCCATGTAGGCGAGATTAAACGGTTATATGTAAAAGATGAATACAGAAATATGGGCATAGGAAGAAAACTTTTTGATAAAATTCTGGATTTTGCAAAAGAGAAGGGGTATCAAAAAGTTAGGCTGGATACGCTTAATTTTTTAGAAAGTGCTATAAAGCTGTATAAAGCTTATGGATTCAGGGAAATACCCGCGTATAACAGTACTCCGAGGGATGATGTGTTATATTTTGAATTAAGTTTTTTTAGTTAGTGTCCCAAATACTCTACCTGCCTCAAACATCTTATCTGAACCTTCTTTTACTAAAGAATTATCTGATGATTTCATTCCTTCTCTTATTGCGGACGTAGCTTGATTTATAAATTTAAAATATGTTTTTAAAGCTTCAGGACGACTTACAGTTACAGCTTGTGGGTTAAATATTCCATCTGCATTACCTGTATTTAACATCTTAGTTAAACCTTTTATTATTAAGGAATCCTCAGAAAATTTTATTCCTTTATTTATTGTTCTATTAGCTTGCTGCTTAGCTGATTCAATACTTCTTCTTGCTTGTTCAGGGTTTATTTCCATTTCCCTGCGTATCAGTTTTGTAAAAGCATCTTTGCTTTTAGCTAGGGTTATTCCTACTTTGTGCGGTGCAGCGCCAAAATTAATATTTTTTTGTGGCATTCCTGTGTTCATTCCTACGGATTGCATAAAATTACCTCCTTCTAATTTTTTTTATGTAGAAATATTCTTGTATAATGCCCAAATGATTCACCCAATTCAAATACCTTAGCTATGCCTACTTTTAGTGTCGAATCATCTGATAATTTTATTCCAATTTTTACCGAATTAACAGCGTCCTGTAGAGATCTTACAAGACTTCTTAGAATTTCATCCTTATTTCCCAATTCCATTTGCCTATTTTTACTTAATACCCCGCTTGCTGCACCTGTGTCAAATATCTGAGCCAAGCCTTTCATTATTTGTTTATCATTTGATGACTTTTCCCCTTTATTTATTGAGTTCATAGCCAGCTGTATAGATGTTTGAATGCTTTTTTTAGCGCCAAAAGTAATATTATTTTGTGTTATTCCGGTATTCCTACTAATTGCTTGCATATCATCACCAATTGTTTAATTTAAAAGCAACAAACCATCTCATTCTATTTAAAGCTGCTGAAAAAAATCCATGACATTTTTTTAAGAATAATTAACAAAAATTTATACACTACTTTAGCAGCGCATATTCCAGTACTTCATCAAAATTTTCCACAAGTTTAAAGTTAATCTGGTTTTTTAAATAATCAGGAAACTCTACCATATCCTTTTCATTCATTTTCGGGATGATTATGTTGGTTATTCCGTTTCTGAGTGCGGCAATACACTTTTCCTTAAGTCCACCAATGGGTAAAACTCTTCCTCTCAGGGTAATTTCCCCAGTCATGGCTACATCTGAACGCACAGGCCGCTTTGTAAATGCGCTAATCATTGCAAGAGCAAGGGCAATTCCTGCGCTTGGGCCTTCTTTTGGCGTTGCACCCTCGGGGGCGTGTATATGAATATCGAATTTTTCCTGAAAATCAGCAGCAAGCCCGAGTTTGTCATAATTACTTCTTATATAACTAAAACCTGTCTGGGCAGATTCTTTCATAACCTCTCCAAGCCGACCGGTAAGGTTCAAATTCCCTTTGCCCGGCATAATACTGGCTTCGATTTCTAAAAGCTCGCCTCCGACTTCAGTCCATGCAAGACCATGTACAAGTCCTACTTGCGGCTCTTTTTCAGCGGCCGCTCTGACATATCGATATGCGCCAAGATAATCCGTCAGATTTTGTAGTTCCAATTTTATTATTATTTCAGAATTTTTAACGATTTCAACAGCTGCTTTCCTGCAAGCTTTCGCAATATGGCGCTCGAGTTCCCGGACGCCCGCCTCTCTTGTGTATTTATTAATTATTTCCCTTATAACTTCATCGCTAAATTCAAGCTGTTCAAGTTGAATACCGTTTGCTTTTAACTGTCTTGGTACAAGGTATTTGCGGGCTATATTAACCTTTTCCTCTTCTGTATAACCGGGCAAGCTAATAACCTCAAGCCGGTCTCTTAGTGGTTTGAAAAGATAGTCAACGCTGTTTGCGGTTGCAATAAAGAATATTTCAGATAAATCAAACTCCATGTCGATGTAATGGTCAGTAAAATGGGTGTTTTGCACAGGATCAAGCACCTCAAGCATTGCGGCGGTGGGATCACCCATGTGGCTTGGCAGCATTTTTTCTATTTCATCCAGCACAATAACAGGGTTTTTAGTGCCCGCAGTCTGGACTGCCCGGATTATCCTACCAGGCATTGATCCTATATATGTTCTACGGTGGCCTCGTATTTCGGATTCGTCGTTAATCCCGCCAAGGCTTACCTGGGATAATTTTCTGTTAAGGCTGCGTGCAATAGAGCGTGCAAGTGAAGTTTTTCCTACTCCGGGCGGGCCTACAAAACAAATTATGGTTGCCTGTGGGGCCTGAGAGAGTTTTTTTACCGCAAGAAACTCTAAAATCCTCTCTTTTGGGTCTTCGAGTCCGTAGTGGTCTTCATCAAGAATATTTTTTGCTTCTTCTATATCAAGCCTGTCCTCTGTACGGTTTTCCCATGGCAAGTCGAGTACGGTATCCACGTATGTCCTTATAACAGAAGTCTCAGCCGTATAAAAAGACATCCTGCCAAGCTTATTAACTTCTTTAATAAGGTTATCTTTAACATACTGAGGCACGTTAGCAGATTTAACCCTGTTTAATAGTTCTTCTACTTCATCAACGCCTTCTTCTCCACCGAGTTCCTCTTTGATTGCACGTAATTTCTCTCTTAAAAGGTATTCTTTCTGGGATTTTCCAAGTCTGTATTTAACCTTTTCCTGAAGTGCTTCTTCTATGCCGAGCAGCTCGATTTCCTTTGAAAGCAGCTTGCTTACGTGTTCAAGCCTTTCGTAGATATCTAAAATCTCAATAACTTTCTGCTTTTCTGATAAATCAACCGATAAATAGGTTGCTATTATGTCTGATAACTTCCCTGCGTCTTTTATTTCTTCAAGTGATACAAAACTTTCAGCGTTAATTTTTGTTGTTTTTCTTATATATTCCCTGAATTTATCTATTGTCAGGTTCAAAAGCGCATTAACTTCTTCGTTTTCAACTTTTGTTTCGTGCAATACCTCATAATTAGCGTTTAATATATCATCTGTTTTTTCAATATTTAAAATTTTAACCCTGTTTAGCCCATCAGCAAGTGCTTTAACACTTCCATCAGGGAATTTAAGGAGCTGTACAACTTTTACCAGCATCCCGTATTCATACAAATCCTGCGGTTCAGGCTCCTCTATCGAAGGATCCTTCTGGGCAAGCAGGATGACGTGGTGCTTTTCGGTTAAGATAGCATTTTCAATTGCTAAGAGGGATTTTTTTCTTGATATAAAGATAGGCGCCATCATTTGAGGATATATAACTATATCCCTCATTGGTATAACTGGCACTGGAGTTTGATGATCTTTTTGATGTTCATTTTCCATAACGACCTTTATAACATAAATTTTTTTGAGATAAAATACCAACAGGGAGATTAACATGAATAATTCTGCTGACTATATTAATCAAAAAATCGCTCCGTTAGGGATTAAGCCCGACATAGGTATCATTCTTGGCTCAGGACTCGGACAGCTCGCTAATGAAATAGACGGAATAAAGATTCCATACGCTGAAATTCCGGGATTTAAAACCTCCACTATCCAGGGACACGCCGGAAATCTTATAGTTGGCACTTTAAATTCCAAAAGTATAATTGCCATGCAAGGGCGCTTGCATTATTATGAGGGGCATACATTTCAGGAAATAGTATATCCTGTACGAGTGATGAAGTTATTAGGCGTTAAAACTCTGATTGTTACTAATGCGGCAGGTGGTATAAACAAGAGTTTTACGCCAGGTGACCTTATGATAATTGAGGATCACATTAATTTAACCGGAAATAATCCACTTATTGGGCCGAATATTGACAGTTTAGGCGTAAGGTTTCCTGATATGAGTGAAGCTTACAGCAAAAATTTTATAGATATTGCAGAGCAGTCCGCAAAAAAGCTGGGAATTAACCTTAGAAAAGGTGTATATATAGCTGTTACTGGCCCAAGTTATGAAACCCCTGCTGAAATCAGGATGTTCCGCTCACTGGGGGCGGAGGCTGTCGGAATGTCAACGGTTCCTGAAGTTATTGCAGCAAGACACGCAGGGATGGATATATTGGGGATTTCTTGCATAACCAATATGGCTTGCGGCATACTTGACCAGCCTTTATGCCATGAAGAAGTGATTCAGGTAACCAAAAAAGTTGAAAAGGATTTTGTGGCGCTGGTTAAAGAGGTAGTTAAGGCTATATAGTCAGCCTCAAAAGGCTTTTTATTATATTCTTCCACCCTTTTTGACTCAATACAGGCACATCTTCATAATATTTCCTGTATTCTTCTATTATATTTACAGGCAAAGACTCATTATTTTTAAGCAAGATTGCAATGTTTTCCAGATGATCAATCTGCTCATCTGCATATTCAGGATCTTTTTCTCTGTAATCCTCATCAGCCTCGTAATGCAGGAGCGCATGAAATGCACATTTAAGAGATTCGTCTTCAGAATGATTAGGGAAAGCCTTTATGGCTTCCTGAACACTTAATTCCTCTGTTAAAACTTGTATTATAAGCTGTGAAACCTTATCCTTCTCCAAACTTTATTTCTCCAGGCCCAAAATTTACATCATCTCTCTCAAACCGATTGTCTGAATCATTAGAACTGCCAGAATCGCCATCATTTATAATAACCGCCCCGTTTTTATATTTTACAATACTTGAACTTTTACCCTTAACATCTTCCTCATTCCCAATTTTAATAAATGATTTATTATCTTTTATATTACATCCTGTGCAAAATAATAAAAAAATGCTAAATATTAAATATAATTTTAGATATTTTTTCATCTTTCACAAAACTATTTAACATCTATATTATAATACATTTTATATAAAATTTCACTACTTTTTATGACAAAATACACAGCAAAACACACACATTTTATGGAAATAGCTTTTTTTGAAGCAAGAAAATCAGGTAAAGATGTACCTGTAGGTGCGGTCTTGGTCAATAAATATGATGAAATAATCTCCAAAGCGCACAATAAAAAAGAAGCTGACAATGATCCTACGAGTCACGCTGAAATAATAGTTATAAAGCAGGCGACACATAAATACAGTAATTGGAGGCTGGATGATTTAACCCTTTATGTTACACTAGAACCTTGTCCAATGTGTGCTTCAGCCATTTTGTACAGCCGAATATCACAAGTAGTGTTTGGAGCTTATGATCCTTTATACGGAGCATTCGGGTCAGTGTTAAATATGACTGAATATATAAAATTCAAGCCTAAAATCATTGGCGGTATAATGGAAAAAGAATGCGGGGAACTTATAAAAGGCTTTTTTGGAGATAAGAGATAAAATGAAAAAAATTTTTATTTTTAAAAACCAAAAACCCCGGCGACTATGCTAAAAGCAGGGAGAACATCCGAGGTTGTACATTTATATTATAAAGTCTGTTAAATTAAATTTCAAGGTAATATAATAAAATGAAAATTTTTAATAAAATAAAAAAAACCGTCACCCTGAATTTATTTCAGGGTCTTTCTATGTCGCAAATTATTGCTTGGAGTTGTTTTCTGGAAAGATTCCGAAACAAGTTCGGAATGACGTATTGAGGATAAAAGATAACCCATGTTACTAAAAAACTTTATTGTTAGAATCTTTTTACTACTAATTCTTCTGGTTAGCTTTGGTACTGCCGGATATATGCTTATAGAAAAGTGGAATTTTCTTGATGCTGTTTTTATGAGCGTGCAAACCCTTACTACTGTTGGTTTCGGCTTTGTGCACCCTCTGTCTGATGCGGGCAGGATATTCACTATAATTTATATATTATTTGGGGTAATATTATTTTTATATCTTGCTACTGAATTCGCAAGCACGATGACAAACTTTAATCTTGAAAAAGTTATAAGAAAACAAAATATGGAAAAACGACTTAAAAACTTTAAAAATCATTTTATACTCTGCGGATACGGAAGAACAGGTAATGAAATAGCCGCTCAGCTTAAGTATAACAAAATGGACTTTGTTATTGTTGATAAAGACCCATCTATTGAAGCAAGCGCACAGGAAATCGACATTCCGTATGTTATTGGTGATGCTACAGAGGACGAAACACTAGAGAAAGCTAATGTATCCCAGGCTAAAGGATTATTATGCGCTTTAAGTGATGACGTGGATAACCTTTATCTTACACTTTCAGCCAGAAATCTGAATCGTGACCTGATAATAGTGACTAGATGCATTAAATCCTCAAATGAAGTGAAGTTTAAAAAAGCAGGAGCGAATAAAATAATCCTGCCCTATGAAATAAGCGGCAGGAGAATGGTTTCTTCGATTATCAAGCCTGATGTTACAGATTTTCTTGATGTTGTGGTTCATACAAAGGGCCATGAGCTTGAGTTGGAGATGGAGCAGTCTTATTTAAAAGCAGGTTCTCCACTTGAAAACAAAACAATTTATGATTCTGAAATCAGGCAAAAAACCGGAGTAATAATAGTGGCTATTAAAAGAAAAGGTAAATATATAACCAGTCCTCCACCTGATACCATATTGCAGGCAAATGACTGTTTAATTATACTTGGCACTACCGAGCAGTTAACGCATTTTGAAAAATTTGCTACATAAATTAAAAGGAGATTTGAGATAAATGAAAGTAAGACTTATTTCGTTGATAATACTGGGGCTATGTATATTCAGTATTATAATAGGCCTGATAAATGCCAGTAAAAAACAGGGGATTAAAACTGCCTGTCCTCCTCCCTCACAACCAACTTTCTTTAGAGGCTTTACAACGCCGGGAAATAAAATAGCCCTGATCGAGCTGGAAGGCCCTATTTCCAAGTCCAGCGCTGATAGCTTTTTTACGGATTTCTCCTCAGCAGGAAACGTCTTAAAATCACTTGAAAGAGCTTATGAAGACAAAAGCGTAAAAGCAGTGATTTTAAGGATAAATTCCCCGGGCGGCACTGTTGCTATGTCGCAGGAAATTTATGATTCTATTTTAAAATTAAGAGAAAAAATGCCTGTTGTTGTTTCTATGGCAGACGTAGCAGCCAGCGGCGGGGATTATATAGCCAGTGCAGCACATAGAATTTACGCAAACCCGGGCACTTTAACGGGAAGTATCGGAGTAATAATGGAAACAATCGACGCCAGCAGTCTTTTAAATGATAAACTGGGCGTGAAATCAGAAATAATTAAAAGCGGCAAATATAAGGATGTCGGCAACATCTACAGGCCTTTAAAACCGGATGAAAAAGAACTTCTAAATAATCTTATTAATAATGCTTATAAACAATTCCTTAATGCAATTATTGAGGGAAGAATAAACAGAAACGACAAGTATGAATTGAAAAAAGTGAATTTAACCAAGGAAAATCTTCAAAAATATGCGGATGGGCGAATTTTTACCGGAGAGCAGGCACTGGAATACGGCTTCGTGGACAAGCTGGGCAGCTTGAGTCAGGTAGAAGAAGATATTAAGGGAATAATAAAAGGAAGGGATCTCCCGGTTGTTAATTATAGTAAGCCTTCAGGGTTTGAAGGAATTTTCCTGCAAATGTCAGACAAGCTTATTCCAAAAATAAATGGTTTTGGAAATGGACTTGAATCTTTTGTTCCTGTAAGCAGGAAATATCCCCGTCAACCGCTATTTATTTGGGAGTAAGAGTTATGTTTCTTGAAAATGTATATGGGGCGTTGTTTTATCCTTCTGAAACATTCGAAAGGCTTAAACAAAACACAAATTTAATAATAAGTCTGGCTATTGTTATTGCAATAAGC
>MFRL01000011.1:4310-6867 GCA_001784565.1 Candidatus Melainabacteria bacterium GWF2_37_15 | reverse complement strand
CCGGCGATATAACAGGTTTTACCGGCGTTACAATAAATCTTAAAAATGTTACTGAAGGCACAGAAACAATAACTTTTAACGTAGAACAGGATACTGAGCAGTTAACCAGTGCAGTCGAAGACTTTATTGGTAAATTTAATGCAATGGTAAATGAGATAGACTCTAAAACCAAGTCAGGCAAGGATTTGGCGCGTGAATACTCGCTTGTCTCTTTAAGAAACAGCCTGAGAATGACAGCAACCGGCGCAGTAAGCGGACTTTCTGATTACGATAGTTTGGCAATGATAGGTATATCAACAGGAAAAGTGGGTACAAGCGTTGATGAAGCAACTAAAACTCTAACTCTTGATAAAGATAAGTTTCTTCAAGCCTTACAGGAACGGCCTGATGAAGTAAAAGCCTTGTTGGTTGGAGATTCGGCGAGCGGTATAACAGGAATTCTTCAGCGATTGGAAGCAAAGGCTGAAAGTGCTCTGGATCCTGTTAATGGTTATTTTGCCGCAAGAGAAGGCTCTATGAACAGTCAGATATCAAGTATTGATAGCTCCATTTTGAGGGAGACAGAAAGGCTGGATCATAGGGAAGAATACCTTACAAGGCAGTTTAATCAGATGGATCAGTATATAAGTCAGATGCAGCAGCAAAGTTCTGCACTTGCTCTGTTGTAAACCATAATAAACGGGGAGTATAAATGATAAAGAAGATAAAAGCAGGTTTTAACAAGCTTAAATATGGTCTTTTTGAAGATAACAGGGTCGGAATAATAAAATTGGAAGGTATTATTCTTGATACCGGCTCGTTTCCTGTTGCTACAAAATTTGTGGAATCTCTTAAGACAGCAAAAAAACTGGGCATTAAAAATATTGTAATACGAATAAACAGTCCGGGCGGTACGGTTGGGGCTTCCCAGGAAATATGCAGGGAACTTAAAAAAGCACGGGAAGATGGGGCAAAAATCATTGCTTCCCTTGGTGATGTTGCGGCTAGCGGCGGTTTATATGTTGCAGTTGCAGCGGATAAGATAGTCAGTAACCCGGGAACAGTTACAGGTTCAATTGGTGTAATAATTAAAACAAATGTGCTCAAGACCTTGTACGAAAAAATAGGTATTGATAGTGAAGTAGTCAAATCTGGACAGTATAAAGACATACTTTCAAGCACAAAACACTTGTCTAACGAAGAAAAACAAATTCTGCAAAGCCTGATAGATTCTACTTACGAGCAGTTTGTAGAAGAAATAGTCCAGAATCGTAAAATTAGCAAAGAAGAAGTAAAGAAATTCGCTGACGGCAGGATCTTTTCCGGAACGCAGGCCAAAGAACTGGGCCTTGTTGATGAAATAGGCTCTATGAGTGATGCTGTGGATTTAGCTGCAAAATTAGCTGAAATGAAGGAAAAGCCTGTTACAGTTGACTTAACTCCTAAAAAAACCTTTATACAAAAGGTTACAGGAGCGAATATGCTGGAAATCCTTGAAAATGCAGGGTTAAATGCTTTTTACAAAAGAGTTCCTTTGTGGCTGATGTCTGAGTTTTAATTTTCCAGCTTAAATAACATCTTATACAAGCTATCTTCTACATAAAGCCACATATCATAATACTTTCCATCATCTGTGAGTTGGAAATCAGCTTTTGCTCTGGGAGGAAGAAAAGGTTTTCTGTGTTCAAGGACTTTTTTGAAAGGCCATCCCACTATTTTTTTAGTGGTAAAAAATGGCTGAGTGTACCATAGATGTTTTGGTTCAGGCGGTTTCGGGAAAGTTGTTTCAGGATTTATCCAGGATTTGTGGTAAATAGGAACTGAGCCTATTACTCGCCCATTTTGCTTGAAAATAGCATATCTGTATCCATCTTTGTTTTCAGGTTTTACAAGGTAATAACCAGGCTTGAGGACTATATTTTTGTTCCTTAATTTGGCTGGGAGCCTGACAAGAACGTAAGGTGAAATAATATATTGCTGGTAATCCTGGTCTTCTCTCTCGTCTACGCCTGTTTCATACATATAATCAAGTATAGGAGTGTCTTTATATAGAAGGTCATAGTTCAATTCCCCATGACACGGGGATATAAAGACAAACAAGGCAAGTATTATGAAGAATTTTCTCATTCTGTTTCCCTGTTTAAATCAAGAATCTTTGCCAGTGCGCGGGTATCGCCCTTAAGTTTAAAGTATTCAGCAAACTTTGACGTGGTTTTTAAGATAAATGACCTGCCGTTTTTGTCTTTTTTTCTACTGATAAGTCCTTTTTCAAGAAGTTCCCCAATGTGGTCATAAGCTATTGCGCCTCTGAGGTCTTTTAAAGCAGTTTGCTTGATGGGTTCTTTCAGGGCAATTATGGTAAGTGTCTTTAAAACAGGAGGCTTCAGTTCTACTGGTACAAGTTTTTCTACAATATCCTTGTATTCTTCCCTTATCTGCAGTATATAACCATTTTCGTCGTCAACCTCCAGGGCGGTTTCTCTGCCGGAATAGTCCATTATAAGGTCAAGAAGCTCGGCCTCAACATCAGTCGGGTCTTCTTTTAAAAGTTCCGCTATTTCTTCAACAGTTGCGGCCT
>MFRL01000011.1:0-4212 GCA_001784565.1 Candidatus Melainabacteria bacterium GWF2_37_15 | reverse complement strand
TTCTGCTGCGTGACGCAAGAAATAGCAGTGCTATATAAACGGAAACCTTGTCCATGCCTGTTTTCTGGAGTTCTGACATTTCTATTCTATCGTCGGTTTTAAATAATTTTTCAAGCATGCCTTGAAGAGCTGTAATGCTTTTGTCAATATACTCATCATGGGCCATGTTTATAATGTCTTCAGCGGTGAATTTTTCGTAAGAGTGCGCCCTGCGAGCAAATTTTCTCTGCTTGTTCTTTAATGCAAGCTTTTTGTCCAGTTTTTCATAAAATTCAAGCTGTTTTATAAGATCTTCAAGGGTTACAACCCGTTCCCTGTGAAGTCTTACACTGGTACGTCTTTCCAGGACATCATCCAGGGAAATTACATTGCTTAAGTCAATATTATCTGTATCACTATCTATTTCCTCAAAAAATTCAGATTCTTCCAGCTCCCTTTCCTCCAGGGGCTTTATTCCTTCAAGGATATCAGATTTTAGTCTTAGCAATAAGGCTGCAAAAAAGAGGGTTCTGCCTGTTAATTTCAGGTTATATGCTTTCATTTCAACAAGTTTTTGAAGGTATTTATCTGTAACATCAGCTATGTCGATATTCCACGGGTCAATTTTGCCGCTTTGCGACATCTCGACCAGTATTTCTATACCATCGACTTCGTTTTCGTTTATATTTGGTAAATCCGCCTGTCTTTTAAGCATGGAGCTTTATTCCTGTTACCTTTGTGATTCCGCTATCTTTTTGTGTAACGCCTATTGTTCTGTCTGCCGCTTCTATCATAGGCTTACGCAATGATACAACAATAAACTGAGTATTTGAAGAGTGTGATTTTATCATTTGTGCGAGTTTTTCAGCATTTATTCCGTCGAGATGCATATCAACTTCGTCAAAAGCATAAAATGGCGCAGGCAAATAACGCTGTATTGCAAATACAAAAGCCAGCGCAGTAATAGATTTTTCGCCGCCGCTCATAGACTCCAGCCGCTGCATTTTTTTGCCATGCGGCTGGGCTTCTATTGTCAGCCCTCCAGCAAGGGGATTTATATCATTCTCAAGGATTATACTTCCTTCCCCGTCTGATAATTGATTGAAAATTTCCTTGAAATTCCTGTTAATGTTATCAAAAGTTTCCCTGAATGACTTGATTTTCAGCTCTTCATAGCCGTTCATCCTGTCAATAATTTGCTTTTTCTCACTGGTCAGGGTGTTTATCCTGTTTTCCAGTTCTTCTTTTCTGGCTTTAACCTCGTCATATTCGGTAAGAGCCTTCATGTTAACGGGCTCCATTTCGGTCATTCGCTTTTCCAGCCGAGTTATATTTCTTGTAACCTCATCAAGGGAAACATCTGTGGACTTTAATTGTGCTACATCATACCCCTGCTCTACTAATTCATTTCTTATAGTGTCGAGCTCAGGTTCAAGTTCTTTTCTTCTGGTTTTAAATGCTTCTACTTGTTCTGTTAACCTGTCAATCTTGGTTTCAAAAATAGCTTTAGTCTTTTCAAGGCTGAGTATTTCAGCGTTTAGTATTTGTCTCTGGTTTTGCAGCTCGGTTAATTCTGTGCTGATTTCACTAATTTTAACGTGCAGTTCTTTTAAGCTTTCTTCTGTTTGTGTTATTTCCACTGAAAACGCTTCTTTTTCGATCTTCAGTTGTTCATTTTCCTGACCCAGCTCAACAATTCTGTTTTCCTGGATAGTTATAGTTTTTTCATTAAAATCAATTTCCATTTTAATAGCTTTAATATCGTTCTCACAGTTGGCAAGTTTTGCTTCATACCGCTTTAATTCCAGCTCGATGCCCTGCGTTAAGTCGTTTAATTTTGTGAGTTCGTTTTGTGGCAAGGCTTTTTCAACATTTTCAATATCCTGAGCCAGTGTTTTTATATTATTTACAAGTTTATCAAGTTTTAAATTGGTTTCATTAAGTTCTTTTTTAGCGTTTTCAAGCTCAGGGGTTTTTGTTGCTAATGTTTCCTGGCTTTTAGCAACCTTTAAATCAGTGCTTTCAAGGTTTTTAACAACATTTTCCAGCTCAAATTTCTTTTTATTAAGCTCGGTCATTACTGATGAATAATCCCGCCTCACATCATCAAGCTTGATTTCTGTTTCCTTCTTTTGTTTATCAAGCATAATAGCCTTGTCCTGAAGTTTTTGAAGTCTTTGTTTAAATGTTTCCAGTTCCTCATCTTCGTTTTGGGCAAATTTTATGCCTGATTTTTGGACAGAGCCGCCTGTCATGGCTCCTGTTTTTTCAATAAGGCTGCCGTCAAGCGTTACCATGCGGTATTTGCCCGTCAATTTCTTTGCTGCATTTAAGTCTTCAACAATTAGCGTGTCGGTAAGTGCGTAGTAAAAAGCTGATTCATAAGCTTTGTCAAATTCAATTAAATTTATGGCAAAATCTATTACGCCCGGATTTGTTGGTGGTTTTATTCCTCTTGGTCTTGGATTCATTTTATTAAGGGGTAAAAAGGTTGCCCGACCTGCCTGTGAGGACTTTAATACTTCAATTGCAATACGTCCAACTTCATCATCATCAACAACAATACACTTCATTCTTGCGCCCATTGCTATTTCCAGTGCTGTTGCATAGTCTTTGTTAACTTTTCCAAGCTGGGAAAGCGGGGCATGCACGCCCTTAATGTCTGAATTCATTATCGTATCAATAGCCCTGCCGTAGCCTGCTTCCTCGGCTGCCCTTTTGTTGGCTTCAAGCTGGGTTATTTTCCTGAATGCGGTGTTGATATTGTAGTTAAGATCACTTATTTCGTTTTTAAGTTTATCAAGATATTCAAGATTGTTTTTCTGTACTATTTCATAGTCTTTAAGTTCTTTTGTCAGTTCATTTATCTGGGTTTCAAGAATATTTTTTTTGTCTAAATCAGCGGATTTTAAGTTTTCAATATCTTGTAATAGTATATTGGCTTCGTCAATATCTCTTTGCAGTCTTGATACCTTTTCTTCAAGTGTAAGTTTTTCTTTTAAGACGGCATTTTCTTCGTCTTTTTTGTTTTCAAATTGTTTTCTTAACTGGTTTCGTCTTTCGAGATGTTCATTTGAAGCTTTGTTTAAACCTGAAACCTCATTAATCAGTCTTTCCAGTTCCTGTTTTTCTGTGTTTATATTTAATTCAACTGATTTTATTTCATCGTTTTTGTTGTCAATTTTAAGATGTGAGCTTTCAATCTTTTCCTTGAGCTCTTTTATATTAAGTTTTACGTTATCAATGTTTCCTAAATTAGTCTGCATCTGTTTTTCAGATAATCTTATGCTGTCCTGCTTCCTTGCAATAACGCCTTTTAGGGTTTCTATCTGTTTTTTAATTTCTATTTGTTCGTCTTCGCCCTTGTTTTTTATTAATTCAGCAAGCTCTGCAAGTTTTTCGCCGGATTCGCCCAGCTTAACATTAACTTCTGTCAGTTTTTTTTCTTCTTCTTTTTTGTTTTTGTTAGCGTCAAGTATGCTTTCATGCAGTCTTTCAAAGGAATTTTTAATTTCAAAATACCGTACAACATGGATTTTATTTTCCAGTTCTTGTTTTTCTTCTTTTAATTTTTTATATTTTAAGGCATGCTCTCTTTCTTCTCCAAGCTGGTTAAGCCTGTAATCAATCTCTCCAAGTATTATGCCGGACTTTTCCACTCGCTGTTCAACTGTTTCCAGCTCCTTTTTTGCCTGCTCGATGCGTCTGTCAAAGTCAGCGACGCCTGCTATTTCGTCAATTATTTTTCGCCTTTCATTAGCGCTTATGTTTATTATGTTTGTTACATCGCCCTGCATCATAACGTTGTAACAGCCGGGTGAAATGTTGAATTGAGACAGTTCATCGTGTATATCGCCAAGAGTTGACGGCTTGTCGTTTAAATAATAACTGCTTACGTAACCATTAGAAGATTTTTTAAGCTTTCTTGTCACAGAAAGGTTGTTTGAAAAATAAACTTTTACAGATGCTTCATTTTTGTTGTTATGAGTGTTTATAAGGTGAAACAGCCTTTCTGCTCGCAGTGTTTTTGAGGTGGAAAGGCCAAGGCAAAACAGGATACTATCGATAATATTACTTTTTCCGGACCCATTAGGCCCGGAAACCGTTGTAAACCCTTCTAAAAAAGGGATATCAGTCCTGTTTGCAAAGGATTTGAAATTGTCTATTTCTATTTTGCTGATGTACATCTCATAAAAATTGTGCGCTATAATAGAGCTTGATGTCAAGAATATT
>MFRL01000010.1:9275-65524 GCA_001784565.1 Candidatus Melainabacteria bacterium GWF2_37_15 | reverse complement strand
TTTTATTTAAACATGGATTAAATCGATAAGCAGGGTCGGCGACCCAACAGTATATAGGAGTAGGGTGGGGTCCCAACCCCGCCGATATAATAGCACCAAACTGTCTTATTAATGCTAATTGGATAGATTCCAGATCAAGTCCGGCATGACGTTTAAGTTTAGGATAAGCAGGGTCAATTAAAAATTGACCCAACACTAAATAACTAAGCCATTGCTTTTAGTCTTTTGCCAACATCAGCAACGTCAGCTCCTTGATATTTTTGTAATTCATAACCCAGATTATTTTTTATGTCATTAAGACTTTCATGATGGTTACTTCTTGCATTATCAAGTGCATCACTAATTAGTCGAGCGGCATCATTAACATTTTTTGGTTGGGATTGTGATTCTCTTATATTATCTAAACCATAATCTCGTCTAAACGTATCACCATCCATTACTACACCAAATTTTAAAGATGGCTGGGTTTGTCTGGTTACTGGTAATGAGTTAATTGATAGCATTTGTATACTCCTTTTCTGCTAAATTACTTGTAATTACTATTATTAATTAAATAATCTATTCATTTAAAACTTCTAAAAATATATGTTGATATTTTAAATGTAAATAAATTTTCTCTCTTTCTGGAAAATCGCTTATATCCTCAAAAATTCACGTTTACATTTCTTAATAGCGTTAACCCCTCGCAATCCCACCCCAAATATGGTATAATAATATTGATAACTTTTAAGACAGTTATATTTCCGAAAATCAAAAATTAAAAAGGGGAAATTGGGAAAAATTTAAAAAAAAGTCTAAAAATGTCTAAAAATGTCTACTTGAACAGATTAAAATCTATATATAGCGATCAATTTCCCTGAAATAATCAATAAAAGCCGCAATTACAAAGGATTTAAGGCAAAAATGACGTAAAATTGGCTGGTTTTAAAACCAAAAATTATACCTAATTTACCCTATTGGGGCACAAATTTCACACAAAATGCACAAAATATTACACAATTATTTCGGATTATCCGAAATAGAAGGCCCTAATCCTTAAATAACGCCGCATTCACGTTCTTTGTTTCATCTATAAATTTCTTCGCTACGTTTACCGGCACCGCAAACCCAATCCCTATATTTGACTTGTTATTGTCAGGATTATATATGGACTGGTTAATCCCAATAACCTCACCATCTACATTAAGAAGTGGCCCGCCTGAACTGCCCGGGTTTATCGCAGCATCTGTCTGGATTTTATTTCTTTTTAAATCAACCCTGCTAACTATGCCTGTAGTTAGGGTTCTGTTGAACCCGAAAGGATTTCCTATAGCCAGTACTTTCTGTCCTACTTTTACACTTGAGGAATCCCCGAACTTTATAGACTGAAGGGAACGGTCAGTATCAATTTTTATTAGTACAAAATCACTATCTTCATCATCCATATTATCAGTAACTATTTTTCCCGGATAGCTCTTTCCATCAGGAAGCGTTATTTTTATATCCTTGAATCCTTCCACAACGTGCTTGCTGGTTAGTATTAAGCCATTAGAATTAACAATACAACCGGTACCGCTTGACACACCTTCACTTATATCAGCATCAATAGCAACTATACAAGGTGATACAGCCTCATACACCCTGATGTTTATCGCCTCATCATTAGTGTATTGTTGTGAAACCGCAGGAGCAGTAAATAACATAAACATTAACAAAAAAAATGCAACAAATACTTTCATAATACTTTCCTTAATACTCATTTATGTAAACATCCCCCAAAAATGACAAAAAATGATAAAATAATTTATTATCAATATATTATTCAATTAGATTTTTCAAAAAACTATACCTGAGAGTAGAACAACCATTATACTAAAGGAGTATTTGCAATTAGATTATCTCAAAGAATCGCTGCTGTTTTATCATGTTCCACTTTATTAATTGTGGGTTCTATTGTATTATTAAATTCAATGTCACTGGATTATACAACGGTTTTTTCTGCTGCTAAATATGGAATTTTAGGAGCTGTTACAGCAGGATTTTTTGGATATTTTATAGGATCAGTGTTTGAACAAGGGAAAGTAAAGATAAAACATGGTTACAAAAAACGCAAGTGAAACTCGGATTAAAAGAAAAAGAGTCGCACTGGTAACTAAATTTGCCATTATAATAGGCGTTTCAATCTTTTACTCAGTATTTTTTATAACTGCATATAATATTTATGCAAGTTCACCTATCGTGGAACAATATAAACGTGACAAAGAAAACGGGTTTAATGCTGTAAGCGGCCTTATATATAAAGAGTACCAGCAATTTTACGTTACTGAGGGTATAACAAAAGATTTTGAGGAACTTGTAAATAACCTGCTGGAAAATAATCTTGTTTTACATGTAGGAGTTGTTAATATAGGTAATAATGAATATGTATGGTCATCTGAGCCTACACTAATAGGACAAAAAACTGATGTTAATGACCCTTTTGCAAACGAAGACTTTAAAAAACGTTTTAATATTGAAAATAAAGATAATCTTACATTGAAAAAATACTATTCTGATAATAACTTTATTATTATTTCCTTTTTTCAGGATAAAACTCTTTTAAACCTGGTTGAAATTTTAAAAAACGGGAATTTTATGCTAGGGGCAGCATTTGTCTTTTTCGGTTTTCTCTCAGCTTTATTACTTGCAAGACAAGTTACAAAACCTATAGAAGAACTTGTAATTGGGGTTTGGGAATTCTCAAAAGGTAACTTATCATACAGAACCCCTATAAAAAGTGACGACGAAATAGGTATACTTGCAAGAGCCTTTAACTATATGGCGGAAAAACTGGATGATTTGTATATATCCCTGGAACAAAAGGTTAAAGAACGAACAGTTCAGTTAAGCAGCAAAAATGAAGAACTAAACAAAGCGTACAGTGAATTAAAAGATGCTCAGGCACTACTTGTGCATAACGAAAAAATGCGCTCACTTGGTGAACTGGTTGCTGGTGTAGCGCATGAGCTAAATAATCCAATAAATTTCATTTACGGCAATATGACTCATTTAAAAGAATATTCCGAAAATTTGATTGAAATAATTACAAAATATGAAAATAACAATAAAATTGACGAAATTAATAATTTTAAAGAAGAAGTTGAATATGATTTCATAAAAGATGATATTCGTGAACTCATAAAAAGCTGTATTGAAGGTGCGGAACGCTCAAAAAATATTGTGCTTGAGCTGAAAAACTTCTCAAGGCTCGACCAGGGTGTTATCAAGGAAATAAAAGTAAATGAAAGCATAGATAGTACATTAAGTATACTTATGAATAAATACAAAAATAAAGTTAATATCCATAAGGAATATTCTGATTTACCAATGCTCAACTGCTATGCCGGTCAAATCAACCAGGTATTTATGAATATTATTGATAATGCAGCCCAGGCAATTGATGAAGACGGGAATGTTTATATTAGAACCAGACTTGAAAATGAAAGCGTAGTCATAGAAATTGAGGATACGGGCTCAGGAATAGACGAAGAAATTCTGCCCAAGATATTTGACCCGTTCTTTACTACAAAAGCTGTAGGCTCAGGCAGTGGACTGGGACTCTCAATTACCTATAAAATAGTAAAAAGCCATAATGGAACTATTGACGTAAAAAGCGAAAAGGGAAAAGGAACCAAGTTTATTGTTAAAATCCCGTTAAACTGGGAACAGCAACAACATGCAAAACAACCGGAAGAAACAGAAAATTTGGAAGAAGCAATAAATGAATAAATATACAATACTGGTAGTTGACGATGAAATGGACAACCTGCAGTTATTTGTAAGGACGTTGAGGAAAAATTACAACGTTTTACAAGGAAATGGAGGCCACGAGGGACTTGAAGTTCTCAGGAACGAGAGAGTCGATATGATTATATCCGACCACAAAATGCCTGGAATGGATGGTACAGAGTTTTTAAAACACTCTATTGAGCTGAGTCCTGATTCTATTAGGTTACTTGTTACAGCGTTTGCTGATTCTGAAATATTAATAAGCGCTATAAATCAGGGAAAAATTCACAGATATGTGAGAAAACCGTGGACTCCGCCTGAGCTTTTAAACGTAGTGGAAGCATGTTTTGAAATATACCAGTTAAACAATGATAATCAAAAACTGGCGCGTGATTTAAAAGAATTATTTGCAGGCACAATTTCTGCAATTATGGAGGCTCTGGATGCAAAAGATGCTTACACCTCAGGAAGAAGCAAACGAGTTACTTTTTTTGCACTAAAAATTGGTCAGGAGTTAGGTTTAAGTGATGAAAGACTGAGTGAACTTGAACTTGCAGGATTATTACATGACATTGGTATGATTGGGGTACCTGTTAGCGTTCTGAGCAAGCCCGGGGATCTTAGCGACGAGGAATATGAACTCATAAAAAACCACCTCACCATTGGAATAAAAATTCTTCAGGAAATAAAACAGCTCAATCACGTAATAAAAATTGTAGAATGCCATCATGAACATTATGATGGAAAAGGTTATCCCAACGGGCTTAAGGGAGAAGAAATACCAATAGAATCACAAATAATTGCCGTAGCTGATGCTTATGATGGCCTGACTTCAGAGAGAGCTTATAGAAAGAGTATGCCGCACCTCGAAGCTGTAAACTTAATCAGGTCTACAGCAGGATCTCAATTTAGTCCAAAAGTGATTGATGCTTTTTCGAAAGCAATTGAATGCGCTACAG
The DNA here is from genome assembly GCA_001784565.1 of Candidatus Melainabacteria bacterium GWF2_37_15. Taxonomy (GTDB): domain Bacteria; phylum Cyanobacteriota; class Vampirovibrionia; order Gastranaerophilales; family UBA9971; genus GWF2-37-15. Next base: position 60,818 of record MFRL01000010.1, on the reverse strand, counting down.
AAGAAGTTAAAATTTTTGAACAAAAAACGTTAAAAGACACTGGATTTTTGACAAATTTCAGTTAATTGCTGAAAATATAAGTAGTGAATACATTTACCTTAATTACGAATGGATATATACAAAACCCCGGGCGAGAAAAAGTCAGGGGGAATGTTTTAGTTCATAAAGGTAAGATTGTTGATATTACAGAAGATATTCCTTCAAATGCGAAGTGTATAGACGCTCAAGGCTGTATTATTACACCGGGGCTCATCGACCAACACATTCATGGAGGGTACGACTGCGATTTTAACACAGCAGACGTGGATACTATCGTAAAATTTTTAACACAGTTACCTAAGCACGGTATTACAGCTATTTGTCCTACTATAATGACCGACACACCTGATAATATTAAGACACAAATAAGCAATATTATTCAGGCAAAAGCTAAATTACCTGAAAATGCTGCAAAAATTATTGGCATAAACCTTGAAGGTCCATTTATAAACCCTAAATACAAAGGCGCTCACGCAAAAGAGTTAACTCTAACTCCCACTGTGCAGAATTACCAACAAATTGAGTCTGATGAAATAAAGATAATTACCATTGCTCCAGAGCTGGATAAAAATCTTGAGCTGACTAATTACCTAAAAGACAAAGGTGTCATTATTTCTGTAGGACATTCCGCCGCTGAAAACCTGCATGGACTAAAACATGTCACGCATATTTTTAACGCTATGGAGCCTCTGCACCATAGAAACCCGGGTATTATCCGTGAGGCACTGATTAGTGACGACGTATACGTTGAGGTTATAGCAGATCATAACCACCTTCACCCGGACATAATAAAGTTAATCTTGCGCACAAAACCAGCCTCAAAAGTAATATTCATAAGTGATTGCCTTGCAACAACTCCAATAACAATTAAAAAAGGGGATGCTGCAATAAATGAACAGGGTAATCTTATTGGCAGTTTGATATTCCTTGATTCTGTCATAAGAAAAAATGCAGGAATGGTGGACTTTAAGGATTTATTGATGTATTGCTCTAGTAATCCAGCAGAAAATCTCGGGTTAAAACATGCAGGCCGCATTGAAAAGGGAATGGATGCTGATATTGTGCTATGGGATGAAGCAACACTTATGGTTAAGGCTGCTTTTGTTAACGGAAATTGTGTGTGCTAATATTTAGAAATGATCAAAACAGCAATAGTCGGAGCAACAGGTTATGTAGGTGAGGAGCTGGTAAGAATTCTTGCACAGCACCCACAGGTTGAAATTTCATACATTATTTCTCACAGCTACGTTGGTCAAAGTTATGCAAGTATTTATCCGAGTTTTAATAATATAATCACTGAAAAATGCCTGGAAAAAAACCTGGAAGAGCTTGCAGACAAGGTTGATGTGCTGTTTATTGCCCTGCCTCATGGTATTGCCTGCAAAAAAATTAAGCCTGAATTATTGAAAAAGGTTAAAGTTATTGATCTTGGCGCGGATTTCAGACTTAAGAGCCAGGAAATTTACCAGGAATGGTACAACGTTGAGCACGAAGCGCCTGAACTACTAAATGAAGCAGTTTATGGGCTGTGTGAATGGAAAAGAGAAAAGATTAAAAACGCCAGGCTTATTGCAAACCCCGGATGTTACACCACATGCAGCATTATGAGCCTATTACCAATTGTCAGGGAAGGTTTAATTGAAGAGGATTCGATAATTGTAGACGCTAAATCAGGTGTCACAGGCGCAGGCAGGTCTTTAGGACTAAGCGTTCACTTTACTGAGTGCAATGAGTCAACTAAAGCATACAAAATTGCCTCACACAGGCACACACCAGAGATTGAGCAGGAACTGGGTGTTAAATTAACCTTTACGCCGCATCTTATTCCAATGCAGCGCGGGATTTTAGCCACGTGTTACGCTAAATTAAAAGATAAATCGCTCACTTATGAAGATATAAGGCAGGTTTACCTGAAATATTACAAAAATGAATATTTTGTGCGTATCCTGGAAAAAGACACCTACCCTGAAACCCGATGGGTAAGGGGGTCGAATTTCTTTGATGTTAACTTCAAAATTGACAACCGGACAGGTAATATAGTAATAATCGGCGCAATTGACAACCTTGTAAAAGGCGCGGCAGGCCAGGCAGTACAGAATATGAACATAATGTTCGGTCTTGATGAAAGGATAGGTATAGACAATGTCCCAGCTTGTTTATAAAAATATACACGTCATCCCCGGCAGTATAACCGAGCCGCAGGGTTTTTACGCGGCTGGAGATTATATAGGCATTAAAAAAAAGAAAAAAGACCTTTCACTTATTATGAGTGAGGTTCCGGCAACAGCAGCTGGCGTTTTTACACAGAATTTAGTAAAAGCCTCGTGCGTACTATGGAACCAGAAAAATATCACAAATAAAATCAGTGGGATTGTGGTAAACAGCGGCGTTGCAAACGCATGCACGGGAGAATTAGGCGCGAAAAACAATGAATTAATGGCGCAGACTTTTGCTGAATGCCTGAATGTTGATAAAAATTCTGTTTTAACAGCATCTACAGGGGTTATCGGAAATCATCTGCCTATGGATACACTTACAGCAGGCATAAAAACTGTGTACAAATCACTGGACAATACCCAGGAAGCCGCCAAAAAGGCCGCTAAAGGCATAATGACAACGGATACATTCCCCAAGCAAGTAGCAATAGAAACGCAAATCGGGGGCGTAAAGGTTAAATTCGGCGGGATAACTAAAGGGTCAGGCATGATTCACCCTAATATGGCTACCATGCTGGCGTTTATAACAACAGATGCTGATATAAGTAGGGAATTACTACAAAAGGCGTTATCAGAAAGCGTGGATGACACGTTTAACATGATTTCAGTAGATGGTGATACCAGCACAAACGATATGGTAATAGTGCTTGCTAATGGAAAAGCAGGCAATACTCCTATAGATGTTGAAGATAAAGAATATGATAAATTCAAAACTGCGCTCCATTACATAAATACTAACCTCGCAAAGCAAATAATCATGGATGGAGAAGGTGTTACAAGGTTTCTCGAAGTTACGGTAAAGCGTGCTGCAACAAAGCAGGATGCAAAGAAGATCGCAAAATCAATTATAACCTCGAACCTGGTAAAAACTGCATTGTTTGGCGCAGATGCCAACTGGGGTAGGATTATATGTGCTGCGGGATATTCCGGCGCTAAATTTGACCCTGAGAAGACATGCATTGAATTTTCAAGCAACTCAGGAGCCATTATTCCTTTCGTAAGCGGGGAACCTGTTCCTTTTGATGAAGATAAAGCATTAAAAGTGTTAAAAGAGAAAGAAATCAAGATATTATTTACACTTGAAGATGGAAAAGAGGAGGCCACGGCGTGGGGCTGCGATTTAAGCTACGATTATGTAAAAATCAACGGCGAATACAGGACTTAGAAATTTGAATTTCTTGAGGGAGGCCAGCAGAGCTGGCCTCCCTCAATTGTTTGAGTGGCAACCTTCGGCTGCCACTCAAACAAAAAAATTAACATTGCTTAATATTTTTATCAAAAAAGGAAACATTATTTTTTACAGGTTTTTAACCATTTGTAAATTGATAAAAAGGAGAAAAATAATGTTAAATAGAGTAGGGATGACAAACAACCCAGTTAGCTTTAAGGCAATGAAAGTAAGTGTTCGTGAAGATGAACATAATTTATTATATAAAATAGCTGATAAAGACAACTATAGGCCTAAAATTTCCAGATCTTCTATAATACAGGACAGCCGAACTAATGAATATTACTATAAAATTTTTGTAAAACCTGAAAACGAAACCACAATGGAAAAATTAAAAGCTATTGAAGCAGAAAAGTTGCTTGAACCTGCATATACACTGGCAGGCGCTAAAGTAGAATGTGATATTTATGGCGATAGAGAAAAACTTATGAAAAAATTAAGTTTAAGCGATCGTATCGCTATTATAAATGATGCTTACGCTAGACTTTCTCTTCAAAAGAACTCGAATAGAAGGAGTGAAGGAGGTCATTTATGCTAAAGCTGAGGGAAGATTAATTAGCAAATATAACGCAATGCATTTAACACGACCTGTATATATAAATACGGGTCGTGTTATTATTTGTACTATGCAGCAATATATTGATAAAGCAAAAGTACTTATAGAAGCGCTCCCATACATCCGATCATTCTACGGGAAAACCGTAGTAATCAAGTACGGCGGCAGCGCAATGGTGAATGAAGAACTGAAGCAGAGCGTAATTCAAGATATCGCTCTTATGAAGCTTGTTGGAATGTGTCCGGTAATCGTTCATGGCGGCGGAAATGAGATAAATACACTTTTAAAACGCCTTGATATAAAGACCGAATTCGTAAACGGCCTGCGGGTAACTGATGCGGAAACCATGGAAGTGGTAGAAATGGTGTTGTCAGGCAAAGTCAATAAAGAAGTTGTCACCATTATCCAGAAGCAGGGCATTAACGCTGTTGGAATAAGCGGAAAAGACGGCAACATTCTTACTGCACGCAAGAAATTGATTGACGGGAAAGATGCGGGATTCATCGGTGAAATTGAAAACGTTGATCCAAAACTTATTAAGACACTGATCCAGAATGATTTTATACCTGTTATTGCACCTGTGGCAAAGGACATGCAGGGCCATACCTATAATGTGAATGCTGATTATGCTGCTTCTGCGATTGCTGGAGCACTTCAGGCAGAAAAACTTGTGTTTTTAACCGATATAGAAGGGGTTTTAAAAGACGTTAATGACCCACATTCTCTGATATCAAATATTACAGTAAACGAAGCGGGGCAGTTAATTAAAGAGGGCGTGATTTCCGGTGGAATGATCCCCAAAGTGGACTGCTGTATAGATGGGGTTAAAAAAGGCGTTAAAACAGTCCACATACTCGATGGCAGAGTGGAACACAGCATGCTGCTTGAGATTTTCACGGATAGAGGTATTGGTACGATGATACATCGGGATTAGACAGGAGAATCAACATTGAAAGCATATATAGTACTTGAGGATGGCACAATAATCGAAGGCGTTTCCTGCGGGGCGGAAATTACAACATTTGGCGAGATCGTTTTCAATACTGGCATGACAGGCTACCAGGAAATCCTCACTGACCCGTCTTATGCGGGGCAGGTCGTGGTAATGACATATCCGCTCATCGGAAATTACGGCATTAATGAGGAAGATGTCGAGTCTGACAGGGTTCATGTGCGTGGGTTTGTGGTGAAAGAATTGTCTGACCTCGAAAGCAACTGGAAAAGTACAAAAAGCGTGAGTGAATATCTTAAAGAAAATAATATTCCTTGCGTAACAGACGTGGATACAAGAATGTTGACAAAAAAAATCAGGGCAAAAGGCGTAATGAACTGCGCAATAACCACCGAAGATATCACAGGCTCATTAGGTAAGCAGTTAAAAGACAATTTAAAAAATGAACTCAAAGAATTTGTTTTTCCATCTGATGTGGTTAAACAGGTATCCAGAAAGGATGTAGAAATAATTAAAAGCTCAGGGAAAAAAGTAGCCCTGATTGACTTGGGTGTAAAAACTGGCATAGTAAAGCATTTAGTAAAACTTGACTGCGAAGTGCATATATATCCGCACGATGTCGAAGCTCAAACCCTGCTTGATGGTAATTTTGATGCAGTTCTATTTTCCAACGGGCCCGGAGATCCAAAAGATGCTAAAGAAGCAATAAAAGCAGCAGGCGAGCTGATCAGCAAACTTCCATTATACGGGATATGCCTGGGACACCAAATACTCGCTCTTGCCATGGGGGCAGATACCTATAAATTAAAATTTGGGCATCGGGGCAGCAACCATCCTGTAATTGACACCCGGACAAACAAAGTTATAATGACTTCGCAGAACCACGGCTATGCGGTATGTTCCGAAGGATTGCCGGATAATATGCAGGTAACTCACATAAATGTTAATGATAATACAGTGGAAGGCTTTTGTTGCCCGAAATTAAACATAAATACCGTACAGTTTCACCCGGAAGCCGGCCCTGGACCGCAGGATGCCAACTATATCTTTAGGGATTGGGTAGGAAGCATTTTTACTCATTAAGAACATTATTAATAAATGTAAATTTTTTTATTAATATTTTTTTAATATAACAATTTTTTACAGTATATATTTTTTATATAAATAAGTAGTAAATTGTGCATATTGGAGAATTATTATGTTAAACCAGACAATCACGGGCTCAAGCAACCCTACCCAGGCTGTAGCAGCTTATAACCTTATTAATAAGTACAGACAAGACAGTAAAAGTCAATATGTATCCGCCATAACCGGGGCCAGCGTATTTAACCCCAGCACATATAGCGCAAGTACAAATTATAGTAGTTATAATCCTCTGGATCAGTATTTTAATCGATCCAAACAAAACAATAATCAATCTGGAAATAACACCGGAACCAACTTATTTGGCTCAAATAACGGAACCAACCTATTCGGTTCACTTTCCCAGCCTACAACTTTGTTTAACTTCAATAATCCTGCTTTGAATAATGTTAATGATACTCTTACTAATAATCCTTTTGCTCAAACAACAGCTTCACCTATCACTTATCGTGCAGATAATCCTATAGATCAATTATTAGAACAAGTACAAGCAGCGCCTCAGGCATTAGCTACAGAAGCGCCCGCAGCAGCCCCTGCATCGCCAGTAGAAACACCTCAAGAAGTAATTGAGGAAGTCCCGCAAGAAGTGCCAGCAGAGCCGGCTCCGGTAGAGAAAAAACCAGTAGCGAAAGAGCCTGAAGCTAAAAAAGTTGAATTTAAAGAAATAGTAGATGGAGATGGAAACGATACTTATACGGTTGATGAAGATAACCAAAACATAAAATACCTTGGTGATGAAGGTTCTAATATTTTCAATATTGGTGGAGATAAAAATAATATAGAAATCCATAATATTGGCGATGACGACAAAGTTAACCTTGACGGAAATGTAGAAGACTGGGATGTTGCAGAAGAAGGCGAAGAAGATAACCAAAATTATGTACTTTATTCTAATAAAGAAACAGGAACTCAAGTAAAAGTTTTCACTGACACAGAAGATAGAGACAGTGAATTTATAAAGGATAAAGTAGATTTTTCTGAGGATGCCCCTGCAGAACAGAATGTAGCAGAGAAAGCTCCTGCAAAAACAGCTTCTGAAGAAAAAGCTTCCGATGAAGCAGCTCCTGCAGAAGAAGCTCCAACAGAATCTGCTCCAGCTGAGGAAGCACCAAAAGAAAAACCTAAACCTGTAGAACATTCTGGAGATACCGGTGAGGCAGCGCCAGTTGAAAATGATCAGCCAGAACCAGCTCCAGCTGAAGAAGCTCCAAAAGAAAACGATAAATAAATTTAATTTATATTTAAGATATTGGAGACTCCTACGGAGTTTCCAATATCTTTTAAGGGGGGCTAGCTGAAGATTGCCCTCCTCAAAAACTTCACTGTTTCTTAGTCATGTTTTATAATAATAAACATGCTTAAATTTAAAAAACCAAATACTCTGGCAATTACTCTTGCAATTATGTGTATTTTTCTGCTATGTTCAAAAGCATATGCAGGTGCGGCTTCTACTGTTGCGGATAAAACTATAGATTGCACTGCTAAATTAACCTATTACGTAACAAAATACACCTTACGAGCAGGCTGGTTTATTACGAAAAAAACCGCCAGGAGTATTACGACAGTTTCTAAAAGTATGTTTAGAGCTACTAAGGACGCTTTTAGCTCCAATAAACAAGCAAAACCTGTAAAAACTGTTAAACCTGCTGATGATGATTATTACAATAACAACACACTGCCGCCTCCGCCGCCTATTCTTGAGTAAGACGGCTTATAACAAAAGTGAATACAGGGCAAATAATCGCACTTAAGAACAAAGCTGCAGGCACACCAAAGTTTTCAGAAATAATTCCTACAAAAAGACATCCCAGCGGGGCAGTTCCGCCAAATATAAGTGTCCAGATCCCCATTACCCTGCCGCGGACTGAATCTTCAATATGAGATTGGATTAAGGCAGTAGAACACGAAAAATAAACTATCAGCCCCATTCCGGCACCTAAAATAAGGATTAAGGTTAGCCAGTAAATTTTGCTTAAGGAAAGCAAAAACAGCATTATACTGAAAAAATATATGCCACAATTCATAATAGTCTTTTTATGAGGGCTTTCCCCCATATATGCAACAAATAACGCACCAAGCAGCGCACCTACACCGTTTGCGGAAACCAGCATTGCATAACCCTGTTCCCCTTTTAAAAATATGTCTTTTGCCAGAGCGGGGACTAAAATTGCGTATGACCAGCCAAAAATTCCCATTAAAGCCATTAAAATCAGGAGGTTAAGAATTAATTTATTTTGCCGGATATACGTAAAACCGCTGAGTGTGTATTGAGTAATGGACTCTGTTCGTTTATTTATCGGTGCGGGAAGAAGCTTAATATTAAATAATGCAGTTAATACCGCCAAAAAGCTAATCGCGTTTAAAATAAAGCACCACGAAATGCCGAATTTAAACATAACAATGCCTGCTATAGCAGGTCCTACTACTCTTGCAAAGTTTACCATGGAAGAATTAAGCGCTATTGCATTCATTAAATCCTGTTTGCCTGCGATTTCAATTATAAACGCCTGCCTTACCGGTAAATCAATCGCAAACGTGGTTCCCAGCAGCATTGTTATAACGACAATGTGCCAGATTTTATAGATATTCAAGGAAACTATCACTGCAAGTACTACCGCAAGTATCATTGAAATCAGCTGCGTAGAAATAACCACCTGCTTTTTAGGGAATCTATCAGCTATAACGCCTCCAAATACGGAAAAAAGAAGCATGGGAAGTGAAGACAAGGCGGCGATCAAGCCGAGGAGAAATTTTGAACCCGTGGATTCATAAATCAGCCAGCTAAGAGCTGTTTGATGAATCCAGGTTCCAATTATAGAGATGGACTGCCCGGTAAAAAAAAGCCTATAGTTTTTATGTTTCAGGGAAACAAACGTTCTTTGTAATAGATTCACGCTCATCTTAATAATATTAAATCACGTTTGGTTTATAATTTCTTCTCCGTCCCCATATAAACAATCCCCCTTCCAAATTTACTTTCCAATTTATCCCATGACTGCGCCAGATTAGTATTACGGACACTATTTGCCCGTGACGAAAATATAGAAAGCTGGGCCTGTTCTGATAAATCCTCCAGTATTATTCCTGAACTCCTGTAAATAATCCCCGGTGTGTAAATTTCCGGCAGGATAAGTTTTACAGCGTCAAAAACTTCAAACTCAAAATCAGTAGGCTGAAATAGGGTTATTTTTTGGTAAACTACTTTAAAATCCTTTGTCCTTAACATAACATTTACTGTTTTAGCTTTTAAATTCAGTTGCCGGAGTTTTTTACAGGCCCGGTGCACGTGATAGTTAAGCGAGCTTTTAATATATGCTTCATCAGAGGTAAAAGAAACGAAAGAACTTGTTTTCTGAATTGACTTTGGAGCCACGTATTTATCACTCACAGGATAAACACTATTGCCGGTTAGTTCCAGCTTTAACTCCAAACCTTTTTTGCCAAGAAGCTTAGTAACCCTAAAATCATCAAGCATAGCAAGCTGGTATGCTGTGTGAATTCCGTATTTATTGAGCAAGGCGGCTGTATTGTTACCAATTCCCCAAATTTCCATGAGTTCTATGCGTTTAAGCTCGTCATTAATAGAACGAAAACCTATATTATAAACCCCATCTAATTTTTTAGCCCGTTCTGATGCCAGCTTTGCAAGTACTTTTGTTTTACTGACCCCGATTGAAACAGGAACGCCAACTTTGTCCTTTATTGTTTTCCTTATATGTGCTGCTATTTCAGGATAAGATTTCCTATACATCCTCCTTAATCCTGTAAAGTCAAGAAACGCCTCGTCTATGGAATAGACCTCTACTACAGGGGAAAACTCTTTTAGCTTTGTCATAACCCTTTCCGAAATATCGCCGTACAGGTTCATATTTCCAGAGAGGTAAATAGCTTGGGGGAATTCTTTCCTTGCCATAAAAACAGGCATTCCCATTTTTATTCCAAGGGCTTTAGCCTCTTTTGAGCGGGCAACTACGCAACCGTCATTATTACTCGCTACACATACGGGTTTATTCAGCAGTGCAGGATTTACAAGCTGTTCGCACGATACAAAGAACGAATCACAGTCAACTAATGCTATTTTTTTTGTCATACAAATCTTCTTACTGAGCCTGTTACAATACCGAATATTTCCATACTGTTTTGAGCTTTAATAACGTCATAATTTTTGTTTGCGGGTTCCAGGTAAATATCCTGTCCTTTCTTTCTGAATATTTTCAGTGTGTATTCTCCATCCACGCAGGCAAGGACTATGTCACCGCTAGTAGGATCGGACTTTCTCTTAACCACGACCATGTCGTCTTCAAATATGCCCGCATCTATCATGGAGTCGCCCTTAACTGTGAACATAAAAGTTGAGGGGGAATCAATTTTAAACTCATTGTCCAGTGATATTCTGCGTTCAACATAGTCTTCAGCAGGCGAGGGGAAGCCGGCCTTCACAGGGGTGGCAAAAAGAACAGCGCCGAAATGCTCGGGGTTAATGAAGAATTTTTCTCCGATGCTGTTTATAAAGCTGTATTCTTTGAGCTTTTTAAAGTACTGCCATACAGAGTTTTTATGCTTAAACCCGAATTCACATGCGATGTTTTCAAAGCTGGGCAGCGGGTCTTTGCCGTATGTGGCCTTAAGTTTTTCAAAAAAAGATTTTTGTTTTTGAGTTAGCATATTAATCATTATAGACATGTGTCTATAAATGTCAATAGAAACTTTAAAATTTAATCTTTGGCACGAGCGACAAGGATGGACTCAACGTGGTATGTATGGCAGAACATATCAACAGGCTGGACAAACTCTGCGGTGAACTTATCGCTTAATATTTTATAATCCCGTGCAAGCGTGGAGGGGTCGCAGCTTATGTAAATCACGAATTTATCTGCAAGCTGCTTTACTGCTTCAAGCACTTCCTTGGAACACCCTTTTCTTGGCGGATCCAGGATTATTACATCAAATTTTTTGCCCTCAGCTGCTAATTTTGGGACAGCGGTATCTGCGTTTTCATTGATATAATGAATATTTTGGATATTATTCTTTAATATGTTTTCTTTCCCATCATTAATAGCACTTTCGATTTCCTCTACGGCAACTATTTCAGACGCTAAATCGCTTAAATAAATCGAGAAACTGCCTGAACCTGAATAAATATCCAAAATGCTCGGATTATTTACCCTCTGCTTAACTATTTCCCTGACCTCATTAAATATTTTTGAGGCAGTTAAAGGATTTACTTGAAAAAAAGCATCATGCGAAATTTTAAATATTTTACTGTCAAGCATTTCTTCAATGTAGTCCCGGCCGTGTATAAGCTGTGAATTCTTGCCCATGATAAGATTTGTATGGCTGGTGTTGAAATTAACAACCACGCCCACTACTTGTTGGAACTTTTCTTTAACCGAATCACAGAGTTTGATGAGGTTTTCAGGAGTTTTTTCAGCATTTATCACAATTGTAAGTACTACATCCTGTGCGGTTTTGCTGTACCTGAAAACAAAATGGCGTATAAGTCCTTTTTTATTTCTTTCATTGTATGCTGTAAGGTTTAATTCAGCCGCCTTTTCTCTCAGGAATGCGGTTATTTCATCTATTATTTCGGGCTGAGCCGGGCAGTATTTTATATTCACCAGGTCATGGGTGCCTTTTTTATAGTACCCTGCCACAAACCGTTTTGAAACCTTTGTTTGCTGCACGGGGAACTGAATCTTGCATCTGTAATTTTTTGTTTCTGAACTGCTTATAGTATCTTTGACGGGAATTTCAGTTCCTGCGATTTTTTTCAGGCATTCTTCAACTATAACTTTCTTTGCGCGGAGTTGCTCTTCATAATTTATATATTGCCATTGACAGCCACCACACGCATTAGAAAGCGGGCAGAAGGGCTTTATTCGCTGTTCAGACGGTTTAATAACTTCTTTGAGTATAGCCTTTGCGTAATTATTTTTAACAGAAATTAGCTCGGCTTTTACGATATCACCCGGGGTAGTATCAGACACGAAGACAGTCATATCGTCATATCTGCCGATGCCTTCACCGCCATATACAAGTTTAGTTATTTCCAGTTCTATTATTTCGCCTTTATTCATTTCATCACATCAGAATTTTGTTCTATAATAATATAATCTAGTACAGAAGAAGGAATATTGCTATTTTAACTTTTGATACACACATTCTGGGTTTTTTGCTGGCGTTTCTGCTTTCGGTAGTAATAGTGCCTTTAATAAGAAAGTTTTGTATTAAAAAAGGGTTTGTAGACCTGCCTAACGAGAGAAAAGTCCACCGCAGACCTACCCCCCGACTGGGCGGAATAGCTATTTGGCTCTGTACTGTACTGGCATTTATAATAGTTGTTTTAACAAAAGTGGATTATCCTAATGGCAACTGTCTTTCCGGCATAATTATCGGCGGAAGCCTAATGTTTCTGCTGGGACTGGTTGACGATTTATATGATTTACCTCCCGGGTTAAAACTTTTTATCCAGATTGGCGCTGCATTAATTGCGTTCCTGCTTGGTGTAAAAGTTGACATCATTTCAAATCCGTTTGGGGATCCCCTCATGCTTGGTATTTTAAGCCTGCCTATAACGCTTCTGTGGTTAGTCGGAATAACCAATGCTGTGAATTTTATTGACGGCTTGGACGGCCTTGCGGGCGGAGTAGTCACAATCATTGCTGTAACACTGGGAGTAGTTGCTATTTTCACAAACCAGCCTGCCAGTGCCCTTATTGCAGCGCTCCTTGCAGGGTCTGTAATGGGATTTCTCCTGTTTAACTTCTACCCGGCAAGAATTTTTATGGGTGATTCCGGTGCTCTTTTCTCAGGATTTGTGCTTGCAGGGCTATCGGTCACCGGCGTGGTTAAAGGTGTGGCAGTGTCAGTGCTTTTACCCATACTGATATTCAGTGTTCCACTTATGGATATGTCGTTTTCAGTCTTTAGAAGGCTGTTGAGAGGCGCTAATCCTATGTGTGCTGATAAAGACCATATCCACCATAAATTAATCAAATCAGGCTTATCGCAAAACCGTGCAGTCGGGGTCTTATACCTTGTTTGCGTGGCAAGCGGAGTAATTGCTACGGTTATAGTAGGCGCACAAAGTCTTTACCTAATTTTAATGGCGTTTATTTTCCTGTTTATGGCTATTTTCTACTTTGTGGCTAAGATCAGGAATCTTAAGGACATGAAAGAAGCCGGTCAGAAGTAAGTATTAAATTTTGTAAAAGTAGTTTATAAAAAAAGCAATTATATAGTTTTAGCTTCTTTGTAGGAGTATGCTAAATATTAATTTTATAAGCCTACAAAATAATTCTTTGCAGAGAAAAGCAGCCCCATTAGAGCGAGCTGGAATTTTGAATATACCAAGGTTAAGGAATCTAACGCATGATACGGTTTCTTTTAAAGGGCTGACGCCTGATAAATTAAAGGAATTTCCAGATATTTACGCGTATGCAAGTCTTTCTAAATTACCTTTATCACAATACAATTCACCTGATGAGATACAAAATCTTGCAAAAGAAAAGCTGAAAGGGCTGATTAATTTAGAACAGTATAAAATACCGGATCCGGAGCATACAGAAGACAGCGATGCCCGCATAAAAAAGCTGGAAGAATGGAAACAATACATTACAAAAGAAAATATTCTTACTAAAGATAATCCTGCATTGGGCTGTATAATTTTTTCCGCAATAATCAAGGATTTAAAACCAAACAATCGTAAACAACCGGAAGTCCTGGATAAAAGAGCTTTAGCTGATACGATTGGTGAACTTCGGGATGCAACAAAAAAAGGAGGAAGACTGGATTTTAATTTCATCAATAAATACAAGCAAAATCTGGTGAAGGGATTATCAGGATTAGAAAATCAAGATGTATCAAGTGAAGCAGGAGTAATGACAGGGTGGGTGAGGATTCCATCAAAGAAAAACGATCCTGAAAACTTTGAAGCTAATGTGAAGAAGATGCAGGCATTATCTTGTGAAACCTGGTGTACAAAAGGTGAAGGACATGCGAGAGCTTATCTTGAAGAGGGTGATGACCATCTTTATATTGAAAATGGAAAAACAAAGGTAAGTATTAGTTTTAAAAATGATACTATATCTGAATTTGAAGATGTGAGAAATAATAATAAAATCCCAGTGCAATATATAGACGTTGTGAAAAACTATATAAAAGAAAATAACTTTAAGGGTGGCGAGAAAGAAATACAACAAGCAGAAGAAGCTAAAATTAGATTTGATAAGGCTAAAATTAACTTAGAACCTTTTATTGCGAATAACGATTATTCAGCGGTCTTTGAACATTTTGGAATGGTAACCAAAAAACTTGATGATGGAAAGGTTGAAATATCAGCATATATACAACCGGATGAACACTTTACTTACGAAGATTTAGGCATAAAAGAAAATGACCTGTTTAAAATTATTAAAAAAATTAATAGAGGTGTTAAATTTAGAGATATTCCCATAAAAGATTTAGGTCAGTTAACAGAAATTGGCGGGGATGCCTATTTTGCTAACAGCCAAGTAGAGAATTTAGGGCAGTTAAAGACGATTAAGGGAATTGTTTATTTTAATCATAGTAAGATTAAAAATTTAGGACAGTTAACAACAATCGGTCTAGATGCCCATTTTGGTGAAAGCCAGATAAAACACTTAGGGAAGTTAACAACAATTGGAAAAACTGCTTATTTTGCAAACAGTCAGGTAGAGAATTTAGGGCAGTTAAAGACAATTGGCGAATATGCTTATTTTAGTGACAGTAAGGTAAAAGATTTAGGACAATTAACAAAAATTGGTAAAAGTGTATGGTTTTCTAACAGCCAGATAGAAAGTTTAGGGCAATTAACAACAATTGGAAAAGATGCTGATTTTTCCACGAGTCGGATAAAAGATTTAGGAAAGTTAGAATATATTGGCGGAGATGTTTATTTTGACTCAAAAACCAAGGGCCTTGATTTCTCTAAAGTATATATAAAAGGGAAGTTTTATGAATTTGATGCAGAAGGAAAGGAAAAAGAAATCTTTAAACCATGCTTAAACCGGCCTGACGGTAAGTAATAAGTACAAACACAAAAACGACCGCTGATGCGGTCGTTTTGATTAATCCCTACTGCTAAGCCTATAAAATTGACTCTAAGAAAGCTGCGTTTTTAGAAGCTGTTGCTGTTGATCTAATGTTTCTTCTGTTTACATAAGTTCTCAGCGCTTCTCTAATAAGCTCGCTTCTTGATCTCTGTTCGTCTAATGCAACTCCGTCAATCTTGCTTAAAAATTCATCAGGCATTGAAATAAGTACACGTGCCATAAGGTCTCCTCCCAAAATGTTTCTCTACTACATCTGTTGTAACTCTATTCCTCAGTTTTATTTCTTTATTAGTCTCTCCATATATATAAAACATTAAAAAATTGTTAAATTGCATAGACACTCCAATTTCGTTACATAAATTAATATATGCAGTATATAATCTTTATTTTCTGTATATATATATAAAAAGTATATATTGAGAAAAATTTCCTTTTTTAACCATAATTTTTGCTAAAACTTTACATTGGTATACAATTCGAAGGTTATTTAGATATAATGAAATATTAAATAAGTGAATATATTAATCAGGTGGAATAATGACAAAAGTAAAAACTGAGATCAAAACGCTTACAGGGGCCCAAATTTTTATTGAATGCCTAAAAGCTGAGGGTGTTGATGTACTATTTGGCTACCCGGGCGGCGTAATACTGCATATTTATGATGAACTATATAAATGCGAAGAAATAAAGCATTATCTGGTAAGGCATGAACAGGGCGCAATCCATGCCGCAGAGGGATATACAAGAGTAACAGGCAGACCCGGCGTAGCGTTAGTTACTTCAGGACCGGGCGCATGTAACACAATTACCGGACTTGCAAATGCTTATTATGACGGTTATCCTCTGGTGGTTTTTACAGGCCAGGTAGCATCTACGCTCATAGGAGGCGATGCTTTCCAGGAAGCGGATGTTGTTGGTATAACAATGCCATGCTGTAAACATAACTATCTTGTAAAAGACACAAAAGACCTGCCAAGAGTTATTAAAGAGGCTTTTCATATTGCCATGACAGGAAAACCCGGGCCTGTAGTAGTTGACATGCCAAAAGATATTTTAACCAATAAAGCGGAGTTTATATATCCTGAAAAAGTTAAACTTCCCGGATATAACCCAAACTATAACGGCCATCCGCTCCAGGTAGCAAAAGCTTTAAACCTCCTTTGCAAGGCAGAAAGGCCATTAATAATGTGCGGAGGCGGAGTTATCGCGGCAGACGCATCAGAAGAACTTATAAAACTTGCAAAAGCGCTTAATATACCGGTTGCAAATACCCTTATGGGCACTGGTGGATACCCGGGGACTGATGAGCTTTCTCTTGGGCTTGTAGGGATGCACGGAAACTACTGGGCAAACCTGGCGACCGCAAACTGTGATGTTCTGTTAGCCGTAGGCGCGCGTTTCAGCGACAGAGTAACAGGAAAATTAAGCAAATTCTGCGCTGACGCTAAAGTTATTCATATAGATATTGACCCATGCTCAATCAGTAAAAATGTTCCTGTTGATATACCTATAGTTGGTGATGCGAAGCGGGTCATTGCTGATATGCTTAATATTATAAACACTGAAGAAATACAGAAAAAAGCAGATAAAAAAGCTGAATGGCTACACCAGATAAATATATGGAAACAAAAAAGAGTAAAATCGCCAGTAAAAACTGAGAAAATGAACCCTCAAACCGTAATTGAAAGGATTTACGAACTCACAAAAGATAAAGATGCGATAATATGCACAGAAGTAGGCCAGCACCAGATGTGGACAGGACTTATATACAAGTTCGACAAGCCAAGAAGGTTCGTAACATCCGGCGGCCTAGGCACTATGGGGTTTGGTTTCCCTGCTGCTGTGGGCGCAAAAGTTGCATGCCCTGATAAACCTGTTATAAACATTGCGGGTGATGGAAGTATCCAAATGAATATCCAGGAATTAGGCACCTGCATGCAGAATAATATCGGTGTTAAGGTATTTATTATAAATAACGGCTACCTTGGAATGGTGCGGCAGTGGCAGGAAAGGCTGTTTGACAAGCATTATTCGCATACCCACATAGAAAGCCCGGATTATGTAAAACTCGCGGAAGCCTATGGAGCTACAGGTATCAGGGTAACCAAAGAAGAAGAAATTGAAGCTGCTGTAAATCGGGCGCTTGAGACCGACGGGCCTGTATTTGTTGATTTTATAGTTGATTCCATGGAAGCGGTGTTCCCGTGGGTGCTGGCTGGTGAGCCTATATGCAACGTACTTATGGGCAAAGAGGGTTGTGAAGAGATACAGGGAGAATATTCGTAATGAATTCTAAAGATGAAATTTTAGATAAATTAAAAGAATTAAAGCCCCTTCTTGAAAAAGATTATAATGTAACGGAAATAGGCTTATTTGGCTCATATATTCGTAATGAGCAAAAACCTGATAGTGATATTGACATTTTAGTTAATTACAAACCCGACACCAGCCTTTTTACTCTAGGTGGGCTACAATATATGCTTTCTGAAATTTTTGGTAAAAAAGTTGATATTATTATGAAAAATTCTTTAAAAAAACGCACCGGGAAACATATTTTATCTGAGGTTGTTTATGTTTGAAAAAAATTACATAGACTCTTTTGAGGATATGCTTCAAGCTTGTATGGATATTCAAGCAGTAATAAATAATATAACTTTTAACGATTTTAAAGATGATATGTTAAGATATCGAGCAATAGAAAGACTTTTTGAAATCCTGGGTGAAGCTGCAAACAAAATACCTAAAGAAATCCAAGAAAAATATCCTGAAATTCCATGGCGAAATATTATCGGAATGAGAAACATTATTATTCATTGTTATGAAAGAGTTGATCTAACGACACTTTGGGGCGCAGGCAAAAAAGATGTTGCCCTTTTAGTTAAACCTTTAGAAGAAATACTTAAAAAATTATACGAAAAGGAAAAACAATAATGAAACATACATTATCAGTTCTTGTACAAAACGAAGCAGGCGTACTCAGCAGAATAGCCGGACTGTTCAGCGGCAGAGGATTCAACATAGAGAGTCTTACTGTTGCACCCACACAGGATCAGGCCTTTTCAAGGGTTACTATCGTAACGACAGGCGACGATGGAGTGATAGAACAAATATGCAAACAGCTCAACCGGCTGGTAAATACCCTAAAAGTTGTGGATATAACCGGCGAGAACAGTATTGAGAGGGAATTAATCCTTATCAAAGTCAATGCAAAAGATGAGGCTCGCTCGGAAATCCTGCGTATTGCGGAAATATTTGACGCGAAGATAGTTGATGTATCAGTCAAGACATACACTATTGAAGCAATGGGTGATGATACGAAAATAAAGTCATTAATAGAATTGTTGAGGCCGCTGGGGATCCGTGAGCTTGTGCGTTCCGGCAAGGTAGCCATATCAAGGGAAATGCAGTTTAATGTAAATAATTACAACTCGGTTTCCGTTGCAGGGTAAAGAAAACGTCATTCTGAACTTGTTTCAGAATCTTGCAAACTATCTATAAAAAGCTTACAATTGAAACTTGGTAAGACCCTGAAACAAGTTCAGGGTGACAATAAGGAATAATAATGGATAATTCATTTACTTTATACATGTCTATTTTAATAACTATAGGAATTCTTGCAGTATCTTATTATTTATTTAAATTTGCTTTTGAAATGGATAAAACAACAAAAGATTCTGAAGGGTAGTTAATAATGACCACACATAAAATCGAAATATATGACACAACTCTCCGTGACGGGGCGCAGGCAGAAGGCATAAACTTTTCAGCCAATGATAAGCTTAAAATAATTAAACTGCTTGATAACCTTGGCGTAGACTATATCGAAGCCGGCTGGCCGGGTGCAAACCCCAAAGATATTGAAGTGTTTGAACAGGCAAAAAGTCTGGAATTAAAACATGCGAAAATAACAGCTTTTGGCTGTACCCGAAAAGCCAACGGCAAAGCAGAAGATGACAAAGTGCTTAGCGAACTGCTGCAGGCAGGTACAGAAATTATTACCATATTCGGTAAAACCTGGGACTTTCATGTGGAGCATGCACTATGCACTACTCTTGAAGAAAACCTCAGTATGATTGCTGATAGCATTACATACCTGAAAAATTGCGGTAAAAGAGTATTCTTTGACGCTGAACATTTTTACGACGGGTATAAAAAGAACCCTGATTACGCTTTAAAAGCACTTTCTGCTGCTCATCAAGCAGGAGCAGAAAGGATTATCCTATGTGATACAAACGGCGGATGTCTTTCCTCTGAAATTAAAGAAATAACAGAAATAGTAGCGAAACATTTACCAGATGCAGTATTAGGCATACATGCCCATAATGACGGCGATATGGCTGTGGCTAATACCATAATAGCTGTCCAGGCAGGCGCAAATCAAGTTCAGGGAACGTTTAACGGCTATGGCGAAAGATGCGGAAATGCTAACCTATGTTCAATAATTCCTGCGCTGCAACTAAAATTGGGGATTAACGTTTTAGGCGAAAATTTAACAAAGATTGTTGCGGTTTCAAGACAAATAAGCGAGATTGCCAACAAAAAGTCAAATAATTTTGCCCCATACACAGGGAGCAGCGCTTTTACTCATAAAGCAGGTGTTCATGCCAGCGGAGTTATGAAGCAGTCAAGCACTTATGAGCATATAAATCCTGAAACAGTAGGCAATGAGAGAAGAATACTTATAAGCGACCAGTCAGGACTGGCTTCTATAAAAGAAAAAATTTCCAGAATGAATCTGGGGATCGACCTTACCAATGATGATATAAGAAAAATCCTTGAAAGAATTAAAAACCTTGAGTGGCAAGGCTTTACATTTGAGAACGCTGACGCTTCCTTCGAGCTTATGCTTAAAGATGTTTTAAATATTAAGCCAAAATATTTTGAACTTAAAGGCTTTACTGTGCTGACCGATACTAGAGGTACGGGTTATCTTAATACAGAAGCTTCAGTAAAAATAAAAGTAGGAAATGAAATTTTACATACAGTGTCAGAAGGCGAAGGACCGGGGCATGCCGTAGATAGAGCTTTAAGACTTGCACTTAAACCATTTTATCCGACAATGGAAAAGTTTAAGTTATCTGACTTTAAAGTAAGAATTTTGGACGGGACTGATGGAACAGGCGCAAAAACTCGTGTTCATGTAGAAACAACAGATGGATTTGAGAGATGGGACACGGTTGGTGTAAGCAGAAACATCATTGAAGCTACATATCTTGCCATAGTAGATAGTCTGGAATATGGATTACTTCTATATAAAGAGACCCCGCAAAATAAGTTTATATTAAATTAATTTAAAGGAAAATTGAAAAATATTTTTTTAGTATTAATATTAAAAGATAAATATAAAGGCAAATTAAATGAGACGCGTTATAGCTTTAGAATTGGTGGGTTTAAAAAAACTTGATTGCGATCTTTACAATGAAGAAGGTTCAATAATTTATAATAAAGGAACTGAATTTACGCCTGAAATATTTATGATGCTCACTCACAGCAAAATTTTTAAGCGTGATGAAGAGCATCTGGTTTTACCAGCTTCTCCGATTGAGTCACAAAAATTGATAATTGGAAAAGACTACGAGATTTTAGAAAAAAAGCCTCAGCCATCGGAATTCAAATCTATAATCGATGAAGACAAAAAGGAAAATCTCATCAAAGGGGTTAAAGATGTTTTACAGTGTGCAGTAGAAAAAACACCTGTAAAAATTCAAACTTGTATTGAAGCAACGGAAATTATACTGGATGAGGTATCCAATAAACTTGAAAAAATAAATAATTTAAATGAACTCAGAATACATGATTATTATACTTTTTCTCATAATATTAACGTTGCTATAATAAGCGCAATAATTGGAAAAGAACTGGGATTCAGTGAAAGTAAACTTAAAGATTTAGTTTTTTCAGCACTTCTGCACGATGTAGGGAAAATGCAGATTCCCAGAGAAATTCTCTATAAGCCGGGAAGCCTTACACCTGATGAAATGCAGACAATAAAAAAACACGTGGAATATGGATACGAATTTATTATTAAAACATTAAACCTGCCCGATGCAGTAGGAAAAGTTGCACTATCTCACCATGAAAGATGGGAAGGGCACGGCTATCCTTATGGCTTAAAAGGAAATCAGATATCAGAATTTTCACAAATTGTTGCAGTGGCTGACGTATATGATGCACTGGTATCAGAAAAGGTATATAGAGGCCCTGTAGAATCTATTGAAGCGATGAGAATATTACTTACAGAAGAAGCTTCATCATTTAATTCTAAAATACTAAATAAATTTGTGTATATGGCTGTTATTAAATCAGAAACCGTACACCTTCTCTAATTTAGACAGTCGAACAATTGACATTACATAAAAATTCTTAAAAAATACCAACAACGCCAGTAAAATCAGGATTTAAGTAATGAAAATATTGCAAATATCCCCGCTGTGGGAGGATGTGCCGCCTAAAACATACGGAGGCACGGAATTAATCGTCCATATTTTATGTGAAGAACTAACTAAAAGAGGCCATTACGTCACTCTTATTGCTTCTAAAACTTCAAATACCTCTGCAAAGTTGGAATATACCGTTCAAAAAAGCTTAAGAGAATCAAAAACATTAATGCCCACATTTTTTGAAAATATCAGCGCAGCCAAAGTTATGGAAATTTCAGGCGAATTTGACATAATACATAATCACTGCGGTTTAGCGATGCTCCCCTTTCATAAACTCTTGAAGGCGCCTATGATAAATACCCTGCACGGCGCTTTTGTTGTAAATGAAGAAGTCAATGCCTACAAAATCTTTAAAAATTTACCCTATATTTCCATTAGCAATTCCCAGCGAAATGGGAATAAAGAATTAAACTATATTTCTACTGTTTATAACGGTATCAATGTTGACCAATTTGAATTTCAGGAAAAACCAAATCTTAAAGAACCTTACCTGACCTATTTAGGAAGGATTTCCAGGGAAAAAGGTGTACATTTGGCAATCAAATTAGCAAAACAGACCGGCTGGAAGCTTATTATTGCTGCAAAAATAGATGTAAATGACAGGGAATACTACGAAAGTGAAGTTAAACACCTCATTGATAATGAAAAAATAGTATACATAGGAGAAGTAGGACATAAAGCCAAAGTTGACCTGCTTAAGAATGCTCATGCATTAATCCATGCTGTAACATGGCCGGAACCTTTCGGGTTAACAATGGCGGAATCCATGGCCTGCGGAACCCCTGTCCTTGCCTTGAATCAGGGTTCTATCCCGGAAGTAGTAAAACACGGTGTTACAGGATATGTGGAAAATAATATTGATGACCTGATTAAAAGAGTTGATGATATTGATAAAATTAATCGTTCAGCCTGCAGGAAGCATGTGGAAGATAATTTTTCAGGAAAAAAAATGGTGGACAGCTACATTAAAGCTTATTATAAGCTCATAGGGCCACCTAAGATATCTATAGTCGGTTTAAAGCAGAAGCCTCAAACAGTGTGACTGTATCCTTGTCCCATTCGCTCCACAGGTAATCTTCGACAATATTATCTGCTATAAGCCTAAAAGCATACCGCACCTGCTCTTCATAAAACTCGCAGAATGCTCCAATCTTGTTCATCCCGCCGTTCATTTCGTAGGCTTCTGCCGGGCACGGCGCACCGCAGAAATGCCTGATTGCGCATTTATCGCAGGGTTTAATGTCTTCTATTTTACGGTCGGTAACTTTCTTAAAAGATTCACTTTGCAGGACTGTGTTAATATCGTCCCTGAAAAGGTTACCGCCCTTGAAGTCAGGCAAGCCGATGAATTCACTACAAGGGAACATCCCCCCATCAGGAGCAAGCGCGAAAAATACCCGCCCACCGCCGCATGGCGAGATATCACACATTAAACGCCTAGCCATTGGCGCCATTATGCTTACAAGGATGTTTGCAAAGTTAGCAACAACAATCTTCCGGCCTGTTTTTTTATAAAGTTCATGCGTTCTATCCAATGCTTTTATAAAATGCTGCGCAACCTCATAATCATCAGGCTTCACTTCTCGTGCGCCCGGCAGGGTACAGCGCACCATGTTAAGCATTACAGCGGGGATTTCCAGCTCATGAAAAAAATCAATCATGTCACACAGGCAGTGCATGTTTTCCTTTGTGACGGTTGTGATTACGTTATAGCCGTCATAACCTTTGAGCTTATGTATTGTTTTAATAGTATTCTCAAAAACACTGTCTCCACCCCAGGTTTTTCTAGTTTTATCCGCAATCTGCTTAATTGGTGCATCTAAAGATAAGCCAATACCTACACCATTAACAGTTAAAAATTCGATTGCCTCATCGTCAAGCAATACGCCGTTTGTCTGGACTCCGAAGCGGAATCTGTCCTGAAATTTTTCAATGGCAGGGAATATTACCTCTTTTACCAGCAGGGGTTCAGCACCGTGAAAGATGATCTGGGGGAGCCTGTTTTCAGGCATTACCTGTTTAAAATAGCCTGACAGTTTTTCTAAAGCTTCAAAAAGCGCATCCCTGGACATATCGTCTCCATGTTTGCGCATTTCCTGCGGAATATAACAATAAACGCAATTAAGGTTGCATCTTGAGGTAGGGTTTATATACACAGCATTCAATGCAAGGCCGAAGCGCAGTTTCTGCATTTCGTCGGAAAATTTTTCAGCTTTGTTTTTATAAGCATTAACAAACTTATCATTAATTGCTGAGTTTTTTTCAACCAATGCCCAGAAGGCATTATCAGGCTCTATAAGTGCCACATAATCGGGGTGTTTTATATCAAAAGTGCTAAACATTATTTTTTTGCTTTTTTATCCATAAGAATGTAGTGAGAAAGGCCTGTTCCGTCTGCTGAGCAGGATTTACGAATTGATATAATTTTTGGTTTTTGGGTTTGTTTTTGATTTTGGTTTTTCATAGCAATCTCCTTAACAAGTTTCATCTAATTTTACACTAAAATTTCCCGCTGCGGTGAAAATATCTTCCAGTAAATTTAGTTTTTCGTCATTAACCAGGTATAGGCTGTTTATGATAATTACCGAGCTGCCATTTTCAGACTTTAACGGGGTTTTGGCCCATCGCATTTTTGAAGAAATCTTAGAATCCAGAGTACGCTTTAACATATTAAATTCTGCTGTAGTGTAATCAGAAAATATCCTGATGTCATCGCCTGTTTCCCTGACAAGGTTTATGCCTATTTCTGTAGCCAGAAGTCTCAGGTTAATAATTCTTATAAGGCGTTCCACTTCGGCTGGTATGCCGCCGAATCTATCTGTCCACTCATCTCTCAATATTTCCAGTTCCCTGCGGCTGGATACATCAGCCAGGCGCTTATATTCAATCATTTTCTGCTCTTTATCGCCTACCCATTCATCAGGGATAAAGGCGGTTATGTTTATATCAACGATAGTGGGCTCGCATTTCTGGACTTTTTCACCTTTTAATTCCTGGATTGTTTCATCCAAAAGCGAACAATACAGGTAAAAACCAACTGCCAGCATATGTCCGTGTTGCTGAGGACCGAGTATGTTGCCGACGCCCCTTATTTCAAGGTCTCTTAAAGCTATCTGGTATCCGCTGCCAAGCGTGGTAAAATCTTTTATTGCTTTTAGCCTGTCTTTAGCTTCTGGAGTGAGCAGTTTATTAGGTCTGTAAAGACAATAAGCATAAGCCTGTCTCTCGCTCCTTCCAACCCTTCCCCGTATCTGGTAAAGCTGGGCGAGTCCAAATTTATCCGCATCATCAATTATAATGGTGTTCACATTTGGAATATCAAGACCTGACTCAATTATGGTAGTACATACAAGAATATCATACTCGTTTGCTGAAAAATCATACATTACCTTTTCGAGTTCCCGCTCCTTCATTTGGCCATGGCCAACTGTTATTCTTGCTTCGGGTACGAGCTGTTTAAGTTCATCAGCTACCCTGTAAATTGATTCCACACGGTTATGCAGGAAATAAACCTGGCCTTCTCTTTCCAGTTCATGCGCAATTGCTGTTCGGATAAGGGATTCATTATGCGGGCCAACATAAGTTTTTATAGGCGCCCTGTTCACCGGCGGAGTATTGATTAAGCTCATATCCCGCAGGCCAGACAAAGCCATATTTAACGTGCGGGGAATTGGCGTTGCGGTGAGAGTTAAAACATCAATTTCCGACTTAATCTGCTTTATTTTCTCCTTATGCGATACTCCAAACCTGTGTTCCTCGTCTATTACGAGTAACCCCGGATTTTTAAACTGAACGTCCTTCTGTAAAAGCCTGTGTGTGCCTATTACAAGGTCACAATCACCAGTAAGCAATTTATTTATGGTTTCTTTCTGCTGTTTGGGGGTTCTAAAACGTGACAATAGTTCTATTTTTACAGGATAAGGCTTAAATCTTTCCTGAAAAGTAAGGAAATGCTGGTGTGCAAGTATGGTCGTGGGCGCTAAAATCGCAGCCTGCTTGCCTGAAAGAATTGCCTTAAAAACTGCTCTTAATGCGACCTCTGTTTTACCAAACCCTACATCCCCGCAAACTAACCTATCAAGCACTTTTTCTGATTCCATGTCCGCTTTTATATCAATAATGGCCTGCATTTGATCAGGTGTTTCCGTGTAGGGGAATGCGTTCTCCATTTCCATCTGCCAGGCGCTATCAGGTTCGAAAGCAAACCCTTTGACTCTTGCTCGTCGGGCATACAGTTTAATTAGTTCTTCTGCAATATCTGCTATACCTTTTTTAACCCTGCTTTTTATGTTTGACCACTCAATACCGCCCATTTTAGAGAGTTTGGGCAAAGTGCCTGAGCCTCTATACCGGGAAAGCAGGTTGATTTGCTCTGCTGGCATGTGCAGCTTGTCTGCGTTTGAGTACTCAATTGTTAAATAGTCTTTTTCCTGGCCGTCGATTGCCTGCTTGGTCATACCAATAAATTTGCCGATGCCATGGCGGGAATGCACTACAAAGTCGCCTTCTTTCAAGTCATTCACAGACACAAGGTAATCCAGGCTTTCTTTTTTGGAGATTCTCTTTCCTAACGTGGCTTTTTTAGCTCGTTTATTAAAAAGTTCAGCGTCAGTAATAATAGCCAAATTCATTTCAGGCAGCAAAAACCCTTCCTCAAAGCCTTTATGGATAACAGGGCAGTTGCATTCCATTTCTTTCAAGGCTGCTTCAACTCGTTCAGGATATTCTGTATCGACAAAAACGCTGTAATCCTGTCTTTTAAGATTTGTTATGTATTCGCAGGCTCTATACATATCAGCGAGGAATTTTGGCGGGAGCTGGCTAGGCACTTCCTCGATAATCTCCGCTTCATCGCCTATAAAGCTGTCAAGCCGCAAAGCCGGGTATTTATTCATCTTTTCAATAACTTCATCAGGCTTTAGGTGC
Source organism: Candidatus Melainabacteria bacterium GWF2_37_15 (assembly GCA_001784565.1). Lineage (GTDB taxonomy): Bacteria > Cyanobacteriota > Vampirovibrionia > Gastranaerophilales > UBA9971 > GWF2-37-15. The sequence goes on along the minus strand of MFRL01000010.1, from coordinate 34,244 downwards.
AATAAATATGGAAGTTCGGGCGATAAGCCCTCATTTATGTTCTTTTCGTATTCATAAATGTACTTTTCATCCTGAATATGCAGCCTTTGCTGGATTTCAGCAGATTCATGCATAAAAACCAGCGTGTTTTTTTGTAAATAGTTAAAAATATTGCTAAAAGTATCGCTCAGGAGCGGAGCGAGGTATTCTATGCCTTCCGTGTATGTATCTGCCTCAAACCGAGCCATAAAATTCTCTAAGTGAGGAGAGGAAGGCATTTGAGATAGTTTTTTTAATAAACTCTCTTTTTCTTCATTATTAATAACAATTTTGTAGCGTGGTTCAATAATAATGCTGCTTATTTTCCTGATTGATCGCTGGGAATCTATATTAAAAACCCTCAGACTCTCAACCTCATCGCAAAAAAACTCTGACCTGACCGGCTCGCCTGATATAGGGTAAATATCAAGAATATCACCCCGCAGGCTGAATTCACCCGGATCTATAACGGTTGTTACCCTTTTGTACCCGATTTCTGTCAGTTTTTGGGCTGTATCAAACGGGTCAGCTTTCGTTTTTAGGCCTAGCTTTACAGAATAATCTTTTGATTTTTGTTTTGGCAAATAGGTGTTTAGCAGGTTTTTAGCTGGTGTAACAATAATTTCAGGCTGTTCTTTCAGTATTGTTAGCTGTTGTTTTGTTATTTCCGGGTCAGAATACACCTGTTCATAGGGTGAGGCTTCCTGGGATGGAAGAAAGCTTGTTTTTTTGCCGGAAAAAATTCTGATTTCTCTGGTATATTTAAGAGCGGTTGAAATGTCAGGCGTAACAAGTAATATAGGGCGTTTTACATTTTTTATCAATTTTGAGACAAAAAAGCTCCTCGCCGCTCCTGTTAAGCCTGTCAAATGCATTGTTCTGTTATTTTCAAGATATTTCAGGAGTTTTTGAAATTTATAGTGTTGTGTTATTACGCTATCCAGCATCAATAAATTTTAGCATGATTGGAAATAGTGTAACTACAACGCATCAACCCTGCCCCATATTGTCATTGCGAGGCATCAAGGCCAACATGAAGATAGCAAGGTAGTTCCGAAGCAATCTTCCATGCTGAATAAAAGCTTATATAGGGCTAGGAAGATTGCTTCGCAAGTAATATATCAGCTTATAGTCCGACATCTATGGCTCGCAATGACTGTATTGTGACATCGACGCTTTTAATTGTAAACAATTGTAACAGTATATACTTTTTATGTAATTTGTAAATATCTTTTGTTTTTATATAAATGTAAGGTGAAAAGTGAATGGTAAGTAAGTGAGGATAGGAAAGTTTTATGGGTATTGCAGCAAACAAATTTAGATTATTGTTTCTTAAAGCACATCAATCTGATATTGAATACAAACTTACACTAATATTCAATAGAAGAAAAGCTTTACTTGATCAATCAATGCAAATAGCATCCCAACAATCCAATAACGTATTTGATACAGACGATTATTCTGAATTATATGATGGACAGACCCCGGGCGCACTCCCAGGATTCACCAATCCTGTTGGCGGCGTTCCTATACAACAAGATCCCGTACCAACAGGTAGCTATGAAGAACAAACTGCTGTCCTCCATGCTTTGGATCAACAGCTGGAAATGGATGCAGAAGGACTAAAAGTATTACTCGAATCAGCTAAAACAGAAGTAGAAGCTGTTGATAAACTTCTTTTCAAGAACATTGAAAAAGAATACAAAACATTCTCACATTCATAAGATTTTCCCTAAACATCCACTTTATCCATTTACTGATCCCTCCTCTAAAGAATTACCCCCTGCAATTAACAGGGGGCTTTTTTTATAAATATAGATAAAGATAAATACTAACGTTTTGAGAACTGGAATCTCTTCCTTGCTCTTTTTTGTCCGTATTTTTTACGTTCTTTTACTCTTGGGTCTCTTGTAAGAAGCCCTTCAGTACGTAGAACTTCTCTGTTTTCCTCGTTCATAAGAACAAGAGCTCTTGCTACACCGTGTTTTATAGCGCCAGCCTGTGCGCTGATTCCACCACCTATAACACTGACTTTTATGTCATACTCTTTTTCTTTCTGTGTCAGAACAAGCGGTCTGTAAACAGTCATTTCCATAGTAGGTAAATTACCAAAATAATCTTTACCGGTTCTATTATTTATAATAAGTTTTCCTTTACCCGGTACAAGCTTTACCCTAGCTATAGCGGTCTTTCTGCGTCCTGTTCCTCTATATTCTTTCGTTGTCATTATTTAATTACCTCCAGGTTTTTCCATTCAACTGGTTTTTGAGCTGCATGCGGATGTTCTGATCCAACATAAATTTTCATCTTGTTAAACTGTGTTGCTCCTAATGTACTATGAGGGAGCATGCCTTTTACTGCTTTTTCTAAAGCGCGTGTAGGATGTTTCTGCATCATATCCCTGAAGTTAATTGACTTTAATCCTCCCGGGTATCCAGTATGATGATAATAAACTTTATCAGTTTCTTTTTTACCTGTTACTTTAATTTTTTCAACGTTAGTAACAATTACAAAATCACCCATATCGACATGAGGTGTGTATTCTGGTTTGTGCTTGCCCCGTAGAATGTTTGCGATCAAAGAAGCCAGTCTTCCCAGTTCCCTGTCTGTGGCATCTATAATATGCCATTTCTGTTCTACCTCATGAGGCTTTGCAGAGTAAGTTTTGTTCATTTATTGCCTCCGTATTCATTATTTCCTTTAGATTGTACCTTTCATCGTAACCAACACTCACTAGTGTTAAGCCTCGGGCATCTGCGGTGGGACCAGCACACTTGCGGTTTTTAGCTTCCAGCACGTCTGCCATATGTTCCGCCGTATACTTGCACCTTCCTATTTCGATAAGTGTGCCCGTGATTGTTCTAACCATATTATACAAAAATCGATTTGCAATCAAATCTAAATATATAATACCTGAAAAATTTCTACATGAACTATACAAAATGTTGCAGTGTGTTGCAGGATTATCTGTATTGGAACTTTTAAAACTGCTGAAATCGTGGTAGCCATTGAGATAACACAATGCGCTGCGCATTTCTTCAACATTTAATTTTTCCAGAATATGTAAACTTATGTCTTTTAACAAGATAGATTTATGCGGGGTATTGTTAATAATATAACGATACCATCTATAGCGTGCGCTTCTCTGACTATGGAAGAATTTATCAACTTGTGCAAACCCCTTTACGCTGATTTGATCAGGCAGGAGCGCGTTTAATGAATACACAAACTTTCTTTTATCTAGTTCATGCCCTGTATCAAAATGTACGACCTGGCCTAATGCATGCACACCAGCATCTGTTCTTCCTGAAAAAACAGTTTTATTATTTTCTTTGGTTAAGATATTTATTGCATGTTCAATTTCAGACTGAATCGTCCGTTGAGCAGGCTGTACCTGACTTCCAGAAAATGCAGTTCCGAGGTATTGAATTTTTAAAATGTAACGAAAATCTTTTTCCATATAAAAAATACTATAGTATAATTACTCTGTAACATAAATATCGCACAATCGTATGTATAAAAATTGGGAGGCAATATGAAAAAACTAACACTGGGTTTCCTGGCATTAAGTTTAATGCTGCTGGGAGGATGTATTAAAAAATTTGACACCAGTTCTCCTATTATGAAGGTGAATGGCCGCGTAATAACCGAGAATATGTTCCAAAAAGTATTTAAACAAAGCACCAATGCTATGCTTCAGGGAAGAGAACTCGATGCTAAAAATCCGCAAAATAAATTTCTATTATTGATAAATAAGAACAGTACAGTTAATACCCTGATTCTGATGGAATTAATCAAGTACGAAGCAGATCAAAGAAAACTCAAAATCACCAATAAAGATATTGATACTGCAGTAAAAGATATAATCACTAAAATTGGAGGCCAGGAAAAGTTTGAATCTATACTTGCCCTCAGCAAACTGGATGAAGACACTTTTAGAGATAATGTAAAACTTGATCTTTTAAAGCAAAAACTTGTGGAAAATATTGTTGGAAATAATGGAGCAAGCGACGAAGAAGTTAAAAAATTCTATGAAGAAAATAAAGAAGCACACTTTAAACATGGAGAACAGGTAAGAGCAGCTCATATACTTATAAGCGCATCGGAAGCTGATCTTAAAGATGCGGTAAAAAATGAAAATGCAACCGCCAATTTATCAGAAGATGACTTAAACAAAAAAGTACAGGAAAAATTAAAAGAGAAACAGGCTAAAGCTCAGGATATACTTCAGCAAGCTAAAAAAGACCCTGCTAAGTTTGAGGAATTAGCCAAGAAATATTCTGAAGACACGTCTACTGCCTCAAAAGGCGGAGACCTTGGATTTTTCCCCAAGGAAGAAATGGTGCCGGACTTTTCCAAAGTAGCGTTTGCCACAAAACCGGGGCAAATAAGTGATGTTGTAAAAACAGAATTCGGTTACCATATTATTAAAGTAATAGACAGAAAAGAAGCTGGAGCCACTCCACTTGATGAAGTAGCAGTCCATATTAAAAAATATCTGGAATCCAAGAAAAAAATGGATGCTCTCAGAACATTAATCGAAACATCCAGACAATCGGCTAGTATAGTTTATCTGAATGAATCGTATAATCCTGACAGGATACAAAAAGAACTAAAAGCTTTACAGGAAATGAATAAAAACAGTGCACCTGCACAACAAAGCACAAAACCTGTAGCAGAAAAGCCTAAAGAGCAAGATAAAACTGAATGAGAAAACTGTTACTAATTTTCCTTTTATTAATTAGTTGTAGAGTCCTTGCTGAAGATAACCAATTCACAAGGATTTCTACTTATCAGATAAGCGCAGTTAACCCTACTCCTCTTAGCAACAAGCCGGGTATTCAATTTCCGGGCTACAGGGGCGCGAACCAGCTAATAATTTATACGCCTGAGTATGGCAGTTATACCGGTACAAATGAATTTGGACGGGAAGCTGCAGTCAGAAATGGCAGAGTTTTTGGTTTTAACGGGGCAAATTCTTTTATACCGGTGGATGGCTACATTATTAGCGGGCATGGCCGTGCGAAAACATGGATAAACCAGAATCTGATAGAAGGAGCATTTGTAAAAATTGATCCTGCTCGAAAAGTAATAGAAAGCGTTATAACGCCTGAAAGTTACTTATATAAAGCTGAACACAGGCTTAATGAAGTTCAGAAAGTAATACTGCATTATAAAAGAAACCTGCCCGGCTACGAATACACTTCTGCGCAGAACTATTATACTTCCTCTCTGGGGAATTTTCAGAACGCGAAATACTACCTTTCTCAGGGCAACTACAAGCAAGCTATGGATGAAATTAACTCGTCACTTTTGTTTTCACAGAAGGCTTTTTATTATGCTATACCTGCATATCGAGATGAATTCCATGGTGTATGGCTAAGGCCGGTTGAAAAAAACACAGCTGAAATAATACAAACCCTTGATAAACTTAAAAGAACAGGAATAGATAACATTTTTCTCGAAACATATTATCAAGGATATACCATATTTCCAAGCAGTACTATGACCACGTACAGCCTGACACTTCAACGAGCTGAATTTCAGGGCTGGGATCCGCTAAAAGAGTGGATTAATCAAGCGCATAAAAGGAATATGAAAGTTCACGTGTGGTTCCAGGCATTTTATGCAGGAAATGACGATGTAAAGAAGACGCCAGGTCACATACTTTTTGTATATCCTGAGTGGGCAAATGTCCAGAGAAGGAATGCAATGGAAGATGTGCCAATGCCATCGGGATCCGAGCATAACGGGTATTTTCTTGACCCGGCAAATCATCTGGTTAGACAGTTCTTACTTTCTTTAATAACTGAAATAACCTCTAATTATGACGTGGATGGTCTAAATATAGATTATGTGCGCTATCCAAAAAGTTTAACACCTGATGTACCCGGTTATATTGAATCCACATGGGGATATTCCAAGTATGCAAGGGACGAATTCAATAAACTAACAGGAAAAGACCCGTTACACATAAATGAAGGCCACTGCTTATGGCCAGCGTGGATAGAATACCGGCAAAAAAAGGTCACCGAGCTTGTATCCCAATTAAGACAGGTTGTTGGTAAAAAGGATATAACTATTTCCGCTGTTATATTTCCTAATATTGAAGAAACACCTATTGCCAAGCTACAAAACTGGAAGGAATGGGCACAGAACTGTTATATAGATGCATTCACCCCCTTGATAATGAGTAGTGATGATGTCAGGGCGGAGAAGTCAGTTAATGAAATAGCGAGCATTACGTGCAACAATGTAAAGATATATCCGGGTTTATTTGAGCCATTTACTGCCGGGACACCTACAAACCTTTTAAGCCAGATAGTAGCAATTAGAACTGCTGGTGCGGCCGGAGTTGTTATTTTTGACAATGCGCATTTAGATGAGGATTTTATTGAAGCCCTTAATACTCGAATATTCAGGAATTAAGGTTAGAAATAAGTATTAACCATATTCATCCCAGTTGATTCTGTCTGGAAATAGGATGGATTTGCGTGGGGGGCTGGGATTCTCCTTCACGTCATTCTGAGGCAAAGCCGAAGAATCTCTAGATGTTTCGCTTCGCTCAACATGACGATGAGATCCTTTGCTGCGCTCGCAATGACGGTTAAATTCTTCCTGCTTTCGCAGTTTTTCTTCTTCCTTCTTTTTTAATTCTTCCAGTTTCCTCTGTTTTCTTATTTCCCGGCGCTGTCTTTCTTTTTCCCTGTATTCCTCATCCTCTTTGCGCCATCTTTCCTGCTTTCTATGTTCTTCAATATAATACTTCGCAAGTCTTTCATAAATTTTCTCAGCAAATTTAAGGTAATCAGGCAATTCCAGCAATTTATATTCTTCTTTTGATATTTCCTGTAATGCCCGGCTAAAAGCATACAATTGAATACGTTCCCATTTCTCTAAACTGTAAGGATCCACTATTTTCAGTTTTTTTTCCAGTTCGTATATTCTTTTTTCTATTTCTTTAAATTCGCTTTTCATCAAGCTTTTTCCTGAGTTCTTTAAGCTGCTCCATTTCATCCAGGTGTTTTTCAATACCCTGAAGTCTTTTGTTTAAATTAGCCATTTCAAAGATTTTCACAGCATTGTTAATAATAGCGGATGACACTCTTAGCCTTACTCTTTCATTTTCGCTGTTCAGCAGTTGTTCCTGGGTTTCCACTGCTTTAGAAAGCAGGTATTTCATGCTTGAGACTGTGCTTTCATAAACCTGTTCCTGTTGTTGTTTTAATTCTGCCTGGAATTCCGGTATTTTCAGCCATTCATAATAGGTTGATTTTGCTATTCCTGCTTGCTTACAAGCTTCTTCAACTTTACCAATTTTGATGAATTCTAAAATAACTTCCAATTGTTTTGGTGTAAGTTCTTTAACCATACTCTAACCCCTCTTTTTTCTAAAATCGAACGAAATCGAACGATTTTTAACGAAAAATTTTTATTATTATCAAAAGCGTTTATATATTTATTATAGCATATTTTGTCAGGGTTTTGGGGGTTTTCGGCGTGAGGGGTGAGTTATTTGGTATTGAGTCAATTAAAAATTGACCCAACCCTATTTTCTATTTTCTTACAAATTAGGGTGCATTTATGCAATCTACAATATCATTTTGCGGGCAGGTATGCCAGCACTGTTGTTTCGCTTAATATGACGATAATTTAAAACCCTTTAAATTTCCCTGCCATTCCCGGTGGCATTTTCATCCCCTTCATCATGCCTTTCATTGCAGGTGGTATTTTGCCTCCCTTTGCCATACCGGTAACTTTTCTCATCATTTTTTTCATATTATCAAACTCTTTTAAAAACCTGTTTATTTCAGGTATTTCCGCACCGCAACCAGCAGCAATCCTTCTTTTCCTGCTGGGGCTTATCATATCAGGGTGCTGTCTTTCTTCCGGTGTCATACTGTTTACGTATGCTTCAATTTTTTTAAGCTGTCCTTCGCCTACATAAGCAAGTTTTTCCTTGTCAGCTTTGTTAATTCCCGGTATAGGAAGCATTCCAAGTATCTGATCCAGGGAACCCAGGGATTTCATTTGTTTTTGCATTTTCATAAAATCTTCAAGAGAAAAATCTTTACCCCTGATCTTTTTCTCAATTTCCTTTGCTTCTTCAATATTTATCGACTGCTGGGCTTTTTCTACAAGAGTAATTACATCGCCCATCCCAAGGATTCTTTGTGCCATTCTTTCCGGGTAAAATGGCTCCAATGCATCCATCTTTTCACCCATACCGGCAAATTTTACGGGCTTTCCTGTAGATTGCACAACACTGAGCGCTGCACCGCCTCTGGAATCACCATCCAGCTTTGTCATCACAATACCTGTAATACCAAGCTGCTCATCAAAGGTTTGTGCAACGTTGACCGCTTCCTGCCCCATCATAGAATCAATTACAAGAAGTTTTTCAGCAGGTTCAAACAGCCTGTCAAGTATTAACAGCTCTGCCATGAGTTCTGTGTCAATTTGGAGTCGGCCTGCTGTATCAACTATTACACTATTATAGCCTTCATCTTTAGCAAATTTTATGGCGGAAGTCACTATTTGCCTTACATCTTTGCTGTCTTCCTCGGCATATACGGGTATATTAACCTGTTTACCCAGTGACTGGAGCTGTTTAATAGCTGCCGGCCTGTAAACGTCCGCTGCTACTATGAGAGGATTCCTGCCGCCTTTGCGTATTTTAAGCGCAAGTTTTGCGGCTGTGGTGGTTTTACCAGAACCCTGCAAGCCGAACAGCATTATTATATTAGGTTTTCCCTCAGTTGAAATCGGTACATTTTGCCCGCCAAGTAATTGAACAAGTTCATCATATACGATTTTTACAAGCTGCTGGCCCGGAGTAATACTTTTTAAAACTTCTTCGCCAATTGCCTTATCTTTTATATTTGAAATAAATGCTTTTACGACCTTAAGGCTTACATCCGCTTCCAATAAAGCCCTGCGGACTTCCCTTAAGGCATCGTTCATGTTCTCTTCAGTAATTTTACCTTTGCCTGAAATGTCTTTTATTGTATTTTGAAGACGTTCAGATAATGTTTCAAACAATTATTTACTCCCCATTTGGTGCTTCCTAATATAATTATAATTCAATTATAATAAAATTTTAACAGAAACCAGATATAATACTCGGGTGGGTAATAAGTGTTAAGGAAAGAAGATTTAAATGAAATGGAAAGCTGATCTGCACGTTCATTCTAAGTATTCTGATCAGCCCAGTAACTGGCTTTTAAGGAAATTTGGATGTTCAGAATCCTTTACTGAACCGGAGGAAATCTATCATGCCGCCAAAAAAATGGGCATGAATTGCTATACAATTACAGACCATAACGAAATCACAGGCTGTCTGGAAATTTTAAAATACCCGAATACCTTTATAAGCTGCGAAGTAACCAGCAGATTTCCTGAAGATGACTGTAAGGTGCATATTTTAACCTATGACATCAGGGAATTCCAATACCAGGAAATGATGAACCTAAGACATAATATTTATGAATTCAGAGATTATCTCGTTGAAAATGATATTTTCCATTCAGTTGCGCATCCGCTTTATTCGGTAAATAACAGGCTTACGCAGGAGCATTATGAAAAACTGCTGGTATTGTTCAATACTTTTGAACTCAATGGTTCACGTGAAGCTGAACAAAATACCATATTGAAATTCTTGTTAAATAACCTCACACCTCAGATTATTGATGATCTTTCCGCTAAATATGACATACAGCCTGTGGGAGTAGCATGGAAAAAAACTTTTACAGCCGGTTCAGACGATCATACAGGTATAAAAATTGCTAGAAAGTACACTGAATCAGAAAAATGTTTGAGTGTTAAGGAGTTTCTAAATAAGGTAATTAATGAAGGGAAATTTGAGGAGCGTGGAACTGAGCTTACTCCCGCGGGTTTTGCCCATAACCTGTACAGCATTGCCTACCAGTTTTATGCAAGCAGGTTTGACATTGAAAGATTTGTCACAAAAGATACCAGCCTTAAAATAATTGACAGGCTTTTGCTTAATAAAAAACGTGATGAGGACTTAATTTCAAAGTTTATATCAAGTTTCAGGGATAATATTAATGGGCTGGAAGGTGAAAACTCACAGCTGCTTTCGAATTCCATGATTAAAATTATCAATAAAACAATGGTAACCAGGCATAAAGACATAATAAAAGATGTCACGCCTGATAATATTTCAGATAAATGGTTTGAAGTGGCAAACAGTAATATAAATTGCGGTATTTCACACCTGATTAATTACATTCTTAATACAGCTAAAAACGGTAATGTGTTTGATATTTTTCATACATTAGGCTCGGCAGGCTCCCTGTATTTCCTTGTTGCGCCTTATTTTATTGCGTATCATTCATTTGAGAAAAATAAAAAATTTGCGCGTGAACTTCAGGAAAAAACTGTCAGCAGGGAAAAAGAAGTAAAAGTAGTCCACTTTTCGGACACTTTTTACGATGTTAACGGAGTAGCAAAAACGCTCCAGCAGAATCTGAAAATTGCAAGGAAAACAGGGAAAGATTATACAATAGTTACCTGTGCGCACGATCCCGAAAAAATACTTGATGAAAAGGTATTTGAGCCGGTGGGTCAGTACGAAATGCCGACATATTCCGATTTAAATTGTTATTACCCGCCGTTTCTTGAGATGCTTGATTATTGCTACAACGAAAACTTTACGCATATACACGTTGCGACGCCCGGTTTAGTTGGTTTAGCAGCATTATCTATATCCAAATTACTTAAAAAGCCGATATTTGGGACTTATCATACAGCTTTTCCGCAGTATCTGGCTCATTTAACAGGCGATCCAAGCCTTGAGTCACTGGCCTGGAAGTACATGGTATGGTACTATAACCAGCTGGATATGGTGTTTGTGCCATCAAATGCAATGAAAAACGAGCTGGAAAGTAAAGGAATAGACAGTAGAAAACTGAAATTGTATCCAAGAGGCGTTGATACAAGTAAATTCAGGCCTATTGCGCCCAAAGATGACAAAATAATCAAGCTTCTTTATGTAGGAAGAGTTTCCAGGGAAAAAAACCTTCATTTGCTTGCGGATGCATTTAAAAAAATATCAGCGGAATACAGTAATGTTGTGCTTCAGGTCGTAGGCGACGGGCCATACAGAGATGAAATGCGTGAGTACATGAAAGGTGCAAATGTTGAATTCCTGGGTTATAAGCAGGGAGATGAACTTATAAAACTTTATTCTGAAGCCGATTTGTTTGTTTTCCCGTCAACTACCGATACATTCGGTAACGTGGTACTGGAAGCGCAGGCTTGTGGGACTCCTGTTATTGTGACTGACGGCGGCGGTCCTATGGAAAATATAATCCCTAATGAAACAGGAATAATCATAAAAGGAAATAACGAAGATTCCCTTTACAATGGTATAAAAAGCTTGCTTGATAAAGAAAAACTTTGTACAATGTCTGAAAGATCTCTGGAATATATGAAAAATCGTTCTTTTGAAGATGCGTTTTTAGAAACGTGGAAATTTTATACCCAGGAGCAAAGTATAGAGCAGGACGAATATGAAAAACAAGGAACAAAACCGGCGTTGGTATGACAAAGACCCGATACTTTCAAAGGCAATGCGGATACTGGAAACAACAGATGACCAGTTTCAGCTAAAAATAGCCTTTAATTTAATCAAAATTATAATTGAACATAACATAGAAGCTGACTCTTACAGGTCAGTTGAGGATATTTTAAGCGCTGTAGAAGATGGTCGCTGTGAAAGAGGAAGTGAAAGATGGTACGACCTCAATGAAACAATAAGGACAGCAGTGCAAATGCTTGAAAACTGCCCGGAAGATATGCAGAGCAGTGTAGCAAAAAACATAGCTTTTTTAATAAAGGAAAAAATCAGGGATTCCTATGAAGCAGAAGTTGCTGAGTAGGCCATGAGGTTAATTTATTCCAACTTTTAATGAAAGTTCCTAAAAACTAGTGTATGATTAAATGTATGAAGAAGAGGGTTCTTTCAGTAATTTTAATTTGCCTGTTTGCGTTTAATTATGCAGGTTTTTGTTATGCTGAGAACCTCACAGATCATGAAGTAAAACAGCTTGAATACCAGGTAGATGAAAATGCACAGCCTTTAAAAGGTACGTTGCGTGGTCGTGTTAATTATGACGAGCAGGGCGAGCACTCAGACATTTTTACAGGTGAAATGGAAGAAGTTCGTGAAGGTGCAAAACTTAAAATGACCGTGTCTTCTGTCATAAGTACCGGCCTTAACCAGGTAGGAGATGAATTCTTTGCTGAAGTAACTGATGACTTTGCCGTAAAAAAAGGCGGGGTTGTAATTCCCAGCGGAACCGTAGCTCATGGGACAGTTACTAAAATCCAGAACAGCAAAAGGTTGGGCCGGGACGGTTATATAAACGTAAAATTTGACTATCTTATTACTCCTGATAACAGGAAAATACCAATAGAAGCCAGTATGACAACAAAAAGACACCCTGCTTCTGAAACCGCAAAGATAGTGCTGGAAGATACGGCATATACAGTGGCGGGTGGCATTATAGGCGGGCTGCTTGCTTTTAAATTTTTAGGACTTGGTGCGGCTGTTGCAAGTAAAGGCACAACTGTGGCAGGAGGAGCAGGAGTTGGCGCTGTAGTCGGTCTTACTGCTTCAATGGTGAGAAAAGGCAAAGAGATACTTATTGCGCCAGGTGATGAAATTAAGGTAAAAATCGCTGAAGAAATGGAGCTCCCTGTTTTAACAGAAGAATCGCTCAGGGATAAAGAGCTTGTGTACGATGGTTTAAATGTAAAAATAACGAGCTATAATCTTGAAAAAGACCCCTTTGGCGAGTTAAATACTATAACATTGACCATTGATATTGAAAATAAAACAAAGAAAACCTTTAGCACATTTGATATGGCGCTTTTAAGCGAATACAAAACTGTATATTATGCTTCACCATTTGGTCATACTGATTTATGGTTCAAAAAAATCGCTCCAAATTCCAGAGCCATAGGAAGATTGTCGTTTTCCGTTGATAACCCGAAGAAAAAGCATTGGCTTGTGTTTTACGACAACAGAACCAGACAGCCTATAGCGACTTTTTCCATTAAAAACGCAGAAAGAGACCTTAAAAAACTCAGCGAAAGATAAAAACTTGGCGTTAAAAATGTTCTTTAAGAGGGAAGCTGGATGCGTAGCGTCCAGCTCCCCTCTTAAAAGTGACTTAATACGTCAAGGACAACCCAAAAAGAAAACAAAAAATGTGTAAGGCGCCGCTAAAAGCCCCTTCATATCACTTGTTACGGTTTTTTAAAACTTCATCCATATATGCTTTAAATTCAGCATATGATTTTGTTGGATAACCATTTTTTACTTGTTCAGCATAGTTAGAGCTTAAATAATCGTACAAATGCACAAGCCGCTTATCTCCTGATGGATGGGTTGAAATGATGTCCAGCTGGTTTTCGGTGATCCTGTTTAATACAGAAATCATACCCAGCGGGTTGTATCCGGCTTTAACCATGAGGTCTGCACCTGTTGAATCTGCCTGATATTCAGCACTTCGGCTCACTTTCATTATTGTCAGGATTCCCATGTACTCTGCGAGCTTATTAATCCAGAGTTTGTCCGTGATATAAGAAATTGAGGAGGTTATTGGCTTCATTATTATTTGCAAAAATGCCTGTTTTTTAACATGTTCATTTTTTATATGGCCTACTTCGTGAGAAATTACGCCTGCCAGCTCGTCTTCAGTTTCGACAACTTTTAAAAGCCCTCTATAGATGTAAACTTCGTCTTTAATGTTTGCATAAGCGTTGACGTGGTCTTCTTCCGCTACGAGGAACTTGATTTTGTCGGACAAATTGTTACTTTTTAGGATTTTTTGCCCGATTGTGTTGACCAGTTCGAGATTTTCTTCAACATTACCGTAAAGTTTCTGAGTTTCTTGAGCAAGCGAGCAAGAAACTGTACAGAAAAATAGTGTAAAAATGGTCAAAAAATAAAATAATTTTTTCATAATATAATAGTACCACCAAATGAAAAAGCCAGAATTACTAGCCCCTGCAAAAGACCTTGAAACAGGTATTACCGCAATCCAATGCGGTGCTGATGCTGTTTATATTGGATCAAGCAGGTACGGCGCACGGTCAAGCGCCGCAAATAGCCTTGACGATATTGAAAAACTGGTTAAATTTGCCCATAAACACTGGGTAAAGGTTTATGTAACCATTAATACAATACTGACCGACAAAGAGATCCTCGATGCCCGTGAGCTAATCCAGCGACTGTACGAACTTGGCGCTGATGCGATTATTATCCAGGATATGGGACTGTTGGAGTTAGATTTGCCCCCAATCCCATTGTTTGCCAGCACACAATGCTACAACAACACTTGGGAAAAGGTTGATTTTCTTGAAAAGGTTGGGTTTCAGAGAGTAATATTGCCAAGAGAATTGAGTTTAGAGCAAATCAGGGAGATAAAAACTAAGACGAACATTGATCTTGAATTTTTTGTGCATGGCGCATTATGTGTAAGTTACAGCGGTCAATGCTATTTAAGCTATGTTAACGGGGGAAGGAGTGGCAACAGGGGCGAATGCGCACAGCCCTGTCGGAAACAATACACCCTCACTGATTCCAAAGGTAACGTACTTGCTAAAGATAAATATTTGCTGTCATTAAAAGATTTAAATTTATCAGGACACCTTGATGACCTGATAAATGCAGGAATTTCCTCGTTTAAAATAGAGGGAAGGCTTAAGGATACTAACTATATTAAAAACATAGTTAGCTATTACAGGCATAAAATTGACAAAACTGCCCCTGAATTCGACTTTAACCCTGATAAAACCTTTAATAGAGGCTATACTACTTATTTTTTACAGGGACGAAATAAAGACATAGCTGCTTTTGATTCCCCAAAGCATATTGGCGAGCCTATGGGACAAATTGAGAAAGCAAAGCTAAATAATGGCGACGGGGTTACATATTTTGACGAGCAGGGTGAGCTTCAGGGAACAAACAATTTCAAGTCAATTAAAAAAGGCACATTTATTTATAGAAACCTTGATCATGAGTACATAAAACGCCTTAAAGCGCTTAAAATTGAAAGAAAAATAAAGATAAAAATTAATTTTAATAATGAATTATTAAAATTAGCGAATGAAAAATTTGAGCCGGCTAAAAACAGCGAAATGGCAATACAAAACATTAAAAAACAACTGTCAAAACTCGGTGATACTGATTTTGTTGCTGAAGAAATCAATATTAACGTTGATCCCGTTCCCTTTATTCCTGTAGGTGTCCTGAATGAGTTAAGAAGACAGGCTATTGTAATGATTGAGCAGGAAAGAATGCAGAATTATCTCCAAAATGTGTTTAAAATTATTCTCAATAACTTTCCATATTCTCAAAAGAATCTTGATTATTCCGCTAATGTGCTGAATAAATTTGCAAGACAGTTTTATACACGACATGGGGTGGAAACTATTGAGCCAGCTGCCGAATCAGGTATTAATATGGCAGAAAAAAAGCTTATGATTACAAAGCATTGTTTGAAGTACCAGTTTAACCTGTGTGGAAAATCAAATGAACCGCTGTATTTGACTTGTGAACATAATAAATACAGGCTCGATTTTGATTGTAAAAATTGTGAGATGACATTGAGCTAGCAATTTTTTAATGTTTTTTTACTTTATATAAATAAGGTATTAAACGCGTTATCAGGAGTATTATGTCAATAGGTGCTAAAGACCACATAGACAAGATGTTAGTCAAAAAGTATGCTAAAGAGCGTATGAATAATGCGAGTGAAGCAGAAGTATTAATGCGTTCGCCCGAGACATACTGGAGATATGCAAAAGAAATGGCTGAAGTCCAATGGGCAATTGTAAAAGCAACTTCATATCTTAAAAAGAAAAAAGATGAAGCTACTCAACAGTTTTTAAATAGTGCCAGACCGGCGGTAAGTTAATACAAATTGTTACAAATATCTCAAATATTGTAACAATTTTGATTAAAATTGTTAAAAATACTATAAAATGTGGAATGTATTAATATAGCCATGGTTAGGAAATGACATGAGGTCAGATTATGAGCTTTGAGATAAATGATACAACATCTTTGTTATTACAAAGAAGTTTAGCAACAGCAACCAAAAATCTGGAAGTAAGCATGGTAAAGCTTTCTTACGGTAAGCAAATGACTGCGATGGAAGATGCGGCTAACCTAATTATTTCTGAGGAAATGGAAACCCAAAGAAGAGGCTCGATGCAGGCAATTGAAAATGCGCAAACCGGGCTAAATATGCTATCCACGGCAGAATCAGGTTTAAGTTCAATAAATAATAATGTGCAAAGGATTCGAGAACTCACAATTCAGCGGGAAAATGGTACATATAGCGAAGAAGACCGTGCGGCAATTGACGCGGAAATTGACGGATTAACCGAAGATATTACCCGGATAGCAAAATCAACAAAATTTAATGATGTTAATCTGCTGGAAGACGTTGATTCAGAACTTTCTCTTCAAGTAGGAGCAAATGCAGACAAAGAATTAAATTCATTAAACGCAGGAGAAGCCTTAAGCGGCGGCGTAAAAGCGGATGATCTGGAATTAGACCGCACAGCGCCGGACTTTCTTGATAGAATTGATGAGGCATTAAATAATATTAATAGTAAAAGGTCAGAAATAGGTGCTATGCAAAACAGGCTCGAAAGTACAGTCACAAGCCTGTTCGTGCAGAATGAAAACATTACATCAGCACAATCACGCATAATTGACGTGGATGTAGCAAGTGAAGTTTCCAAGTTAACACAAAACCAGATATTGCAGAACTCTTCAGCAAGCTTAATGGCACAGGCTAACCAGAGTGCGGCTATAGCCTCAATTCTGCTTTAGCCTATTTCTTATGCGGCATAATAATTTTTAAGTGCAGTTCCTGAAGCTGTTCTTCAGATGCTTCTGCCGGCGCATCAGTCATTAAGCAACGAGCCTGGCTGCTTTTTGGGAATGCCATAACTTCTCTTATTGAGTTAGTCCCGGCTATAAGTGCTACCACTCTATCAAGACCTAAAGCCAGTCCACCATGCGGAGGTGCGCCATATCTGAAAGCATTGACCATAAAGCCAAATTTTTCTTTTATTTCTTCGTCTGATAAGCCTAACAATTCAAATACTTTTCTTTGAAGTTCAGGATTATGTATTCTTATACTGCCACCGCCCAATTCATTACCGTTATACACGATATCATAAGCGAGAGCCCTACATTTAATAGGGTCTGTATTTAATAAATCAGCATCTTCAGGATTTGGTGAAGTGAATGGATGGTGAACAGCGGATAAACCATTGGTTTCCTCGTCTACTTCAAACATTGGGAAGTCAACAACCCAGAGCAGATTGTGTTTTGATTTATCAATCAGGTTCAGTTTATCGCCAAAATGCAGCCTCAACCTGCCAAGAACATCAAATACTACTTTATTTTTATCTGCCACAATAAATACTATATCGCCAGGTTTTGCATTTGTCCTCTGCTGAAGGATTCCTACTTCTTCTTCTGTGAGAAATTTAAAGATAGGTGATTTTATGGAGCCGTCCAGCCCGTAGGTTATCCATGCCAACCCTTTTGCGCCAAAGGAAACAGCTAGATTTCTTATGTCATCCATATCTTTTCTGCTGTATTCGGAAATTCCCGAAACGCACAGCGCTCTCACTGAGCCTCCGGCCTTAACCTGGTCTGCAAAAGCTGTAAAAGAACTTTTTTCCATAATATCGCTTATATCAATAAGCTTAAGGTTAAATCTGGTATCAGGTCTGTCAGAACCGTATGTTTCCATTGCTTCTTTATATGTTAAATGCATAAATGGTGGAGTTAACTCTATTCCTCCACATTTAAAAGCTTCTACAACAATGCCTTCTGTAATAGCAATTATGTCATCACAGTCGATAAAAGACATTTCAAGGTCAACCTGGCTGAATTCAGGCTGTCTATCAGCTCTTTGCGCCTCATCACGGAAGCATTTTGCTATTTGGTAGTATCTTTCAATGCCACCAACCATTAAAAGCTGTTTAAAAATCTGGGGTGATTGCGGTAGTGCAAAAAATTTGCCCGGGTATATCCTACTTGGGACAAGGTAATCCCTTGCTCCTTCCGGTGTAGTCCTGATTAATTCAGGGGTTTCCACATCTATAAATTCCTGAGCATTCAGGAAATTCCTTATTGCAGCTACAATATTATGCCTTAATATAAGATTATTAAGCATTTTAGGTCTTCTAATATCAAGGTAACGGTATTTTAAGCGTAAATCCTCACTGATTTCCTGGTCTGTGTCGATCATAAACGGTGGAGTTTCTGCCCTGTTAAGTATTTCAACCTTATCAGGATAAATTTCTATTGTGCCTGTGCCTAAATTCGGGTTGAATGTTTCTGTAGGTCTTTGTGTAACAATACCTGACGCTGCTATGACATATTCATCCCTTAATTGTTCAAGTATTTTGTGGATTTCCGGGTTTTTACCCGGGTCAGCTACTAATTGAATAACGCCCGTCCTGTCCCTGATTTCCGCAAAAATAATTCCGCCAAGGTCCCTGACAGTAGCGACCCATCCCGCTATATTTATTCTCTGGTTAATATCATTTTTCGTTATTTTTCCGCACCAGCGGGTTTTGATTTTTGAAACAACTTTATCCTGCATAATTTCCAGCATCACCGTTTTCTCTTTCATTAATAATATTATGTCTTTTTTCTAACACGATTTTACAATTAAAATCAGCTTAGTTTAACCCTAATTGTAAAATTTTTTATTTAGTAGTAATTTATTTAATTATTATATAAAAAATGGAGAAATCAATGAGAATAGGCTCGAAAATAGAATCTTTCGTTACCAGAGTTGATAATATACTTCAAAGACCGCTAACAGGCCCCCTTGAAACTATAACAAGACATGGTAAAGGTAATATTGCCGGAGCTGCTACTTTAGTTGGTTATGCAGCTGAATACCCGGTTCTAAAACTTGGTAGTAAAATTTTGTCAAAACTAGGATATAAAGATAAAGCCGCCAGGTTATCAGATAGAATTATTGAAAATAAAGAGTTAGTTGAATGGACTTATAATTCTTATGGTATTCCTAACACTCTTAATACAATAAAAGGATTTAAAAATAGGCTTAATAAACTGGTCTAATAAAATTAATACAAAATCCTGCCTTCAAATACAGTAACAGCATTACCGCTAATTTTAACCCTGTCATTATTCAATTCTAAATAGAGTACGCCCTGTCTTTTAGATAGTTGGAGCGCTTTAAATTGGTTTTTATTTAACTTTTTTGCCCAATACGGAGCAAGGCAGCAATGTGCTGAACCGGTTACCGGGTCTTCTTCTATGCCAACTGCAGGAGCAAAAAATCTTGAAACAAAATCAAATTCGGAATTATCTGACCTGCTGGTTACTATTACACCTCTCATACCAGCTTTTTTCAGCATGTTTATGTCAGGCGTCAGATTTTTTACAATTTTTTCTGATTCAACTTCCACTATATAGTCCATGCGGTTTTTGCCTGTGTATAAAACTTCAACTCCAACGCCTTTTAATAATTCCTCGGGAACTGAAATCTCACTGGCCTCCTCTTTTGGAAAGTCCATTTGGATTAAACCATCATTGTTACAACAGATTAACTCCCCACTTTTCGTCTGAAACCTTATTTGTTCTGATTTTTTAACAAACTCTTTTTCCCACAGTATATGGGCGGCAGCAAGTGTGGCATGTCCGCATAAATCAACTTCTGCTACAGGTGTAAACCAGCGTAGATTGTAATTATTAGCACTTATCGGATAAACAAAAGCTGTTTCTGATAAGTTCATTTCCTCAGCGATTTTTCGCATCCAGCTTTCATCAGCCTGTGCGTCTAAAACCACTACTCCCGCGGGGTTTCCGTAATATGGTTTGTCTGTAAATGAATCAACCTGGTAAAAATTTATTTGCATAGTTATAAACTCCTTTTAGAACACAATTTTATTATCAAAAAAATTTTTTTTAA
This sequence comes from Candidatus Melainabacteria bacterium GWF2_37_15, assembly GCA_001784565.1. Taxonomy (GTDB): domain Bacteria; phylum Cyanobacteriota; class Vampirovibrionia; order Gastranaerophilales; family UBA9971; genus GWF2-37-15. Next base: position 14,217 of record MFRL01000010.1, on the reverse strand, counting down.
AAGAGGTTAATTTTTATTTTCACGAGTTTTATATGTTTAGTGAGGCAAAAAGGAAAGGAAAAAATAAAATGTATTTAAGTAATTTTTCACCAATACGGCCAAATAATCTTTCACCAAATGTTATGTTCTCTGGATCATCTAAGTATAGCGATAAAGAAGTCGCTGAAACAAAAGCCAGATTTGTTTTTATTCCAATGAATGCCCCTACTGACCTAAATCCTGAAATAAAAAAAGAATATAAAGAAATTACCCTTACTTTGAAAAACGGTATGAAGGTTAAATCCTGGTATTCGCCGCCAACAGAAAAAGGAAAAGGTGTGGAGATATTTTGTCACGGTAATATGTCTCCTTTTGATAAAATGCAGGATGCTGCTTTAAGGATGTTAGATCATAAAAAACAACTTGGAATCGGTGCGCTTTTTGTTGAATACCCACGCTATGGCGTAAATGCCAATATTGGACCTGAAATAAAAGATATGAGGGATACAACCCTTAATGACACAGTTGAAGCAGCACTTGAATTTACAAATAAAGAAGGTATCCCAAATAGCCGCACACTTGTACATGCAATTTCATTAGGCGGCTCGCCTGGTTCACATATTGCAGCAGTGGCTCCATATCTAGGCTCAAGGGAACCTCTGGCCGGATTGATTCTTGAAGGTACTATAACAAGTATGGATAAGCTTCTATCAGATGGAAGAGGACAGAAATTTGCTGATATTTATACAAATTTAGGACTATTTAAAGATATTCCTGATTTACGAGATATTGTGGAAGAAATGCCTAAACGTCCGTTAGATTTAAGCTTCAATGTTATAGAAAACTTGAAAAAAGTTCAAAACACACCAACACTTATCGTATGCGCCAGGAATGATATGGTAGTCCCAAGCATAATGTCAAACGAACTATTAAAAGCAAGGCCTTATAGGAGAACAAAATTTAACATGTCAGAAGATGGAGACCATAGAAATATGGGCGAATCATCCTTAAAGGCTGTCAATGACTTTGTTATAGAAACATTTACAAACCCAGCACGCTAACAATATCTTTAATATCTGAGGATGTCTTTTTGACCTCACAGCCGGAATACTTGATGGCTGCGTCAGGGTCCTTCAGCCCATTGCCGGTAAGCACGCAGACTATAGTCTTATCAGGGTCAATTTTGCCTGCTCTTGATGCTTTTATAAGTCCTGCGACAGACGCTGCACTGGCGGGTTCCGCAAGTACGCCTTCAGTGCGTGCCATAAGATTGTAAGCATGGATAATTTCATCATCAGTTACAAAATCAATCATTCCGCCTGATTCTTTGTATGCATTAACTGCCTGCTGCCAGCTTGCAGGGTTACCGATTCGTATAGCGGTTGCTATGGTTTCAGGTTTAGGTATTCTTTCACCTTTGACTATTGCAGCTGCGCCTTCTGCTTCAAATCCGCACATTTTCGGATAATTTGGAACAACTTTTTTATCAAAATATTCTTTAAAACCTTTCCAGTAAGCGGTTATATTGCCTGCATTGCCCACTGGGATACATAAATAATCAGGTGCTTTGCCCAATGCGTCACAAACTTCAAATGCAGCGGTTTTCTGGCCTTCAATTCTGTATGGGTTAACTGAATTTACCAGTGTTATAGGATATTTTTCAGCCATATCCCTTACAATTTCAAGTGCTTCGTCAAAATTCCCATCAATCGCAACTACTTCTGCGCCGTACATCATTGCCTGTGACAGTTTGCCCAGTGCAATGTATCCGTCAGGTATAAGTACAAATGTTCTTAATCCAGCCTTAGCACCGTAAGCTGCGGCTGCTGCGCTGGTGTTACCGGTGCTGGCGCAAATTATGGCGTTACTTCCTTCTTCTACAGCTTTGGAAACCGCCATTGTCATGCCCCTGTCCTTAAAACTTCCAGTGGGGTTAGCGCCCTCATATTTCAGGTATAAATCTGCTTTTATGCCTATTATTTTTGCCAAATTTTCTGCTTTTATAAGAGGCGTATTGCCTTCATTAATTGTTATTACTGGCGTATTATCGCTGACGGGTAGATAATTCCTGTATTTATTGATTAAACCGGTGTAATTACTCATTTTTTTAATTCCTATTACTTAGAATATATCATACAAAATTTAACCCATTATTCAAATGATTTCAAAAAAAATTACAAAATCTATAATATGTTTTTCTACGTTACATAAATTTTAGGAGTTTGTTGTATGTCTGTTAAAAAGGTTATAACACTGGGTGTTGCAGCATCATTATTTTTAGGATTACCCGCATTTTCCGAAACTACTTCATTGTCTGATCTTGAGGCCTACCATAACGCAAAGTACGTTATTACAGAGCCGGGAAAACAGTTTGATAAGAGTCACTGGGCTTATAAATCCTTAAAGGATCTTTCCTATAAGTATGGTCTTTTATTAGGTGACAGTAAGGATAATTTTTCAGGAAACCAGCCTTTAACCCGTAACGAAGCAGCTGTAATATTGGTAAACCTGATCGGTAAGATTGAAAAAGAAAAAGTTGTGCCAAGTGAAATCGAAAAAAACCAGTTGGAAATTATGAAAAATGAGTTCAGTAATGAACTTACAATGTTAACAGGGCGGGTAGAAAAAATTGAAGAAGCGCAGGAACATACTTTTAAAGCCCGTATAGGAGAAAATCATCAAATTGCAGGAGCTATACAGGCGCAGTATACGGGAAACTTCTTTGGAAAAGGTCTTGACGGCAGGGCATCAAATTTTTCTGTGCCTACTGCTGATGTAACTTTTAAAGGGAATTTGCGTCCGCACTTGTTCTACGCTATAAACACATTCCCCAGCAGGAATTTCACCAGCTCTACAAACGGTCTTCTGGGTGATGTTTATGTGGGAACAGATATTTTACCTAAACACAATATATACCTTGGCCAGACAAGGAAGCCTATTGGACTGGAAGGTTCTCAATCACCATACACACTTGAAACTGCAGAAAGATCACAGATTTCAAGAAAATTTGGTGATCAAAGAGATATGGGTATTAAAATCACAGGTGACCATGGTTTAGTTGACTATTATGCCGGCGTATATAATGGCAGCGGATTAAACACCACTGACACCCGAAATTCAGACATGGAATACGCATTTACGGCAGCCATAAATCCATTCCATAAAACGCCAAAATATGGAAAATTAAAACTCGGAGGTGGATACGACTACGGCAAAACCACCTATTCACACAATACATACAGTTATTTCGGAGAATATCAACGTGGAAAATATTTTGTTCGTGCTGAATACGCCAAAAAGAATGGGTATAACGCTAGTCATCAATACGCTTCAGGTTGGTATGTGCATAATTCATACTACTTAACTGACAAGTTACAACTGGTTGGTCGTGTAGACTTGTTTGATGAAAACGTTAACACTGGCAAAAACCGTCTTAGCGAATATACTGCAGGAGTTAACTACTACTTTGATAAGCAGAATATCAAGTTATTGTGTGATTTTGTATATTCTCATAATAAATTGGGAGCAGACGGCAAGAGGCTTGTTGTGCTTAGCCAGTACATGTTCTAATTTCCTTTGCGACAAGCAGCGGATTCACAAAAAGCGTATCCTCATTTTCTAAAGCTTTTTTCAAGTGATGAAGCTGCTTTTCCAATTGTCCCATTTTTTTATAAATTTTTGAAAGATAGTAATGAAGTTCACCGTTTTTCGAATTGTGTTTAAGCCCTTCCTTGAGGTATTCCAGGGCTTTAGTCTTTGTCGGTGATATGTCTGACAAGATTTTAAAGGTTTCAATATCTTTAGGGTTAACTTCAACTGTTTTGTGAAAATATTCAATCGCCCGTTTTTTATCTCCTGTTTCATGCAGGATGCAGGCAATGTTGAAATACGCCCAGCTATAGCTCGGACATACTTTAACAAGATCAAGATATTCATCCAGCGCTTTATCTATTTCACCTGTCTTTTTATATTCAAACGCGAGATCAAAGCGTGCATAAATATCTTCAGGATTAAGTTCTTTTGCTTTTTTAAAGTATTCAAGGGCGAGGTCAGACTGGTTATTCTGGGCGTATAAATACCCAATATTAAAGTGTGCATTGGCGTCCTCAGGATTTAATTTAATGGTTTTTTTGTATTCTTGGAGGGCTTTTTGAGTTTCGCCTTTTTTATCAAGCATAAATGCTACGTTATACCTGAAATCCGGGTCTTCCGGCGCAAGGTCAGCGGCCTTTTCATATAAACTCAGCGCTTTATCAAATTTGCCCTGTTTTTCATATGTTACCCCGAGGTTAAAAATTATTTCAGGGTCTTCTGGAAAAGCTTTGATTAAATCTTTGTATTCATCCTGGGCGTCAAGTAAAAAACCTTCTTCAATCAAGGCTTCAGCGTACAAAATCCGCAGCTTAATGTTTTGGGGATTTTTTCCCAATTCATTTTCTATTTCATCCAGTGTTAATTTTTGTTTTTCTGTCATGTAATTTTTTTAATAATTTATGTAATTGGTACTCAATGTCATTGCGAGGCATTAAAATCCGCTTGTATAAAGCAAGGTAGTTCCGAAGCAATCTTCCATGTCTCTATGTAAGCTTGCATCCCAACCAGGAAGATTGCTTCGCAAGTTGCATTTTCGCTTGCTGGCCAACATCCACGGCTCGCAATGACGCCTGTTGTTGTTACAATTTATACTATGTTTATTTTAAACTAGTTTTGCCGTAAATTAAAGTTGAATATAGTTTTTTTCTTTGTGTTAATATCTAGAATAAGAAAATTATGAGTAAAATTAAAGGAGAAGAGTAAAATATGCCCGTAGCATCAATGCTTGAATTAATGGAAGCAGGAGTCCATTTTGGACACAAGACCCAGCGCTGGAACCCTAAAATGAAAAAATATATTTATGGGGAAAGGCATGGAATTTATATTATTGATCTTAGAAAAACATCAGATTTGCTCGATAAAGCCTATG
>MFRL01000010.1:0-9187 GCA_001784565.1 Candidatus Melainabacteria bacterium GWF2_37_15 | reverse complement strand
AGCTTATTACATCAACAGACGCTGGTTAGGTGGTACTCTTACAAACTTTGAAACTATCAGAACAAGAATTAAAAAACTTAACGAACTCGAAGAACTCAGAGATAATGGCCATTTTGACAGACTTCCAAAAAAAGAAGTGTCTGTAATGACTAAACAAATAGAAAAATTAAACAAGTCACTCAGTGGCATTAAAACAATGAAAGGCATGCCGGGCGTGCTGTTTATTGTTGACCAGAAAAAAGAACTTATTGCTATTAAAGAAGCTAATAAAGCAGGAATACCGATTGTTGGACTTGTAGATACAAATTCTAATCCTGATGATATTGATTTTGTAATCCCTGGCAACGATGATGCAATAAGATCAATCAGTCTTGTTGCAGGTAAAATGGCTGATGCTGTTCTGGAAGGTAAAGCCAGCAGAGAGCATACAGTAAAAGATGAAGAAGAGGGACAGGAAACTGTCGTAACTGTACGTCCTGAGGATGCCGGTGTTTCTGTTGAAGAAATTAAGGCAGAAGCTAAGGAATCAGTAAAAGTGGAGGAAGTAGAATAATGACTATAAGCGCAACAATGGTAAAAGAACTTAGAGATAAAACTGGTGCGGGTATTATGGATGCTAAAAAAGTCCTTGCCGAAACCAATGGTGATATGGAAAAGGCAATGGAACTTCTCAGACAAAAAGGTATAGCATCCGCTGAAAAGAAAATGAGCCGTATTGCATCTGAAGGCCTTATCGGTTCTTATGTACATAACGGGAAAATAGGCGTACTTGTAGAAGTTAATTGTGAAACCGATTTCGTGGCAAGAAACGAAGAATTCCAGCAGCTCGTTAAAGATATTTGTCTGCAAATAGCAAGCTCCGCTCCTGAATTTGTTTCCAGGGATGAAATCCCGGCTTCAGTTATTGAAGAAGAGAAAAGAATTGAATCAGGAAAAGAAGATCTCCAAAACAAGCCTGAAAATATAAGGGAAAAAATCGTTCAGGGAAGAGTTGATAAACTCATGGGAGAGAAAGTCCTTCTTGAGCAAAATTTTGTAAAAGACCCTTCTATAACAATTGAAGAGCTGGTAAAGCAGAAAATCGCTAAAATAGGCGAAAAAATTACTGTCAGAAGATTCACAAGATATGTACTCGGTGAAGGTCTTGAAAAAAGAGAAGAAAACTTTGCTGAGGAAGTGATGAAGGGAATGAATAAGTAATAATCGATGGAAAGGTTTATTTTACCTTCAATTCATCTGGGAGCAATTGCAGGGGTAATTTTCGGAATTTTACTTCTGATACCGTTTGTTTCCCCATTTGTTTTTTTCCTGATGTTTATACTGAGCGGCGCAGGAGTAATTGTTGTACTAAAGAGATATAATTCTGTGGGGATTCTGTCTATCTATGACGGTTGCTCTATAGGTGCAATTGCTGGATTCATTTCACTTATTGCTGCATCTATTGTTTATATTCCTGTTGCATCACTTCTAGGTGGATTCTTTTCCTTTAAAGGTCTCGGATTTAGTATCCTTGCGGTTATGTTGTTGGTATTCTCTACAGCAATATTAAGTGCACTGTTTAACGCTTTCTCAGGGCTCGTAACCGCTTATGTTTATGAAAAAATCGAAACCAGGCATCTTAGCTTCAAAGACCATTTTGAGATAGAAGAAGGCGAACAGGGTGAGCTGGAAGAACAGGAAGTTTAAAGATTTTCCACTTTTATACGGCCGTCAGGTTTTATATCAAAAGGCATAAAGTGCTTGTTTTTGATCTGCTCTATTGTCGCATCAGCCTGGTTCCAGGTAAATTTTTCCATAATCTTATAGTTTGCTTTGATATTTTTAAGTAAAAATTCATCTATAGCAACAGTGTATGTTTTTTCATCTTTTGTTGGCTCAAAATATACATTTTTTACTTTGTTATCCGGGGTGATTGTGTACTTAATGCCTGATACCTGAAGGGGTTCGGGTGATGAAGCGAGTGCCTGGGTTATGTCTTTTTCTGTCATGGATACTTTTACAACTTTATTTTTGTATGGTTGAACCTTTCTTATGTCGTGTTCGGTTAATATTCCCTTTTCCAGCCCGGCGGAAATATTACCAGGCGCAACTATAGCAATATCAGCGCCTGATTTTGCTTTTGTTGCATCTGCAATAAAACTGCCAAGCGGTATTTCGGGGAAAAGGTCAGGCCTTGCCGGTTCTTTTAAGATGCCGACAGGATTTTTAAATATATTAAATTTCTGTTTAAGGCCAATTACAGAAAAATCAGCAGGAATTTTTTCCGTTTCCATCAGGTTATTATCAGCAGAAATGATTCTTCCATATGGGTCAAATGCAAGATCAAGCATTCCCATATATTTCCCGTCTTGTCCTCCTTCTACCTTTATTACAGGTTCTCTGTCAGGTGAGTAAAAAAGATTTTTATCTGGAACAAGTCCTTTATGTACCCTGTGTTTGTGGCCGCTTACAATTACGTCAATCCCTGTAACGGTTTTGGGTATTACGTTACTTTGATCATCAAAATGGGAAACCAGGATTATCTTGTTGATGCCGGACTGCCTTAATTTGTTAACGTCGTTTTGCAGTTCAGTCAGGGTTGCTGAAAAGTCTTTGGATTTTATATCGCTATTGTTTAGCATGCTGCCCGGTTTCCTATATTTGGGATCGGCAGGTGTGAGGCCTAGAATACCGTATAAGTTTCCATTTTTGTTAATTACCATGGATTTTACAAGTTTAGCCTGGTTTACACTTTGAGAGAGCGGGCCGAAAGGATTTACTTCAATATTTGATGAAACATATTTATAATTTGCTTTTAAAAGGTTATTGTTTAAGTTTTGCAGGCCCTGATCGAGTTCGTGATTTCCCAGAGCTGAGACATCAAGCCCCATATTGTTTAAAAACTCAACCCACATAGAATTAAGTTCATTATTAGAGCCTTTTATCATATCTCCTGCTGTAATTTTAAAAGTGTCAAACTGTGAGCTGTTCCTGGTTTTTGAAAAGTAGTCAGAAGCAGTTTTCAGGCTCCCCATGGCGGAGTCATTGCCGTGGTAGTCATTGAAATAGAAAATAGAGGTTTTAATTGGAAACATAAAATCTCACTTAGTTGTTTGCTTATATGTACAAAACATGTAAAGGATATTTTTTGCCTGTATTTTTATGTTATGTAAATAAAAATTTCGTATTTTCAGAAATTGTATTAAATTAATACAAAAAAAATGTTAATCTGGAAATATTATGAGTAAGAGGTGTTGTTATGCAATCAAAATCATTTATATATTTTTTAATAATTTTGGTTTGTTTCAGCGTTTTATTAAAAAGTGAAAAAGTATATGCTGCTGATCCTGCAAGTACTAATATAGTACCAACGGATGGAACAACAACTGTAGATACTGTTACTGTGCCAGGTAGCTACATTGTCACTCCATCAACGGTTTCCGGTAGTTATGCAATATCAACATATCAATATTTTGATCTGGATACTGGCGATACTGCAATAATGGTACTGCCTACCGGAACCAGCTACTATATAAACCGGCTGGATTCAGGGTATACTAATCCATTTAATATTTATGGAAACCTTATAAGTAAATTAGGGACTTATGATGGGGCTACTGGCGGGCATATTATTTTTATCAACCCTTATGGCATTCACGTTGGGCCGAATGCAAGTATAAGTACCGGCTCACTTACGCTTACTACAGCGAGTTCACTTAAAATCGGGGATTCTGCTAATCTTTATGTAGCATCATTACCGAGTGATCTTTCGGATTTTAATCACAGCGTTATTACCTACGAAGGGATAATATCTACAGCTACTCCAGATATTACTAATGAAGGAACAATCAACGCTGATTACATTAATATAGTTGCTGGTAACATAGAGAACAGAGTAGGCACTGGAACTGCTGGAACCATAGGCAATCAGACCACTACGCAGGAAGTGAACCTTATAACAGCTGGTAATGCTACCTATAATCCTGAAACAAACACTTATGTAACAAATACAATTGCTACTGTAGATATGGGTGGCATTAATCTGGCGTTGGGAAGTGAGGTATATGCTAACGATGTTAGAATTAAGTCCCATGCAACTGACCCTTATGCAGGTTCGGTGACAGATGTGGCGATTAATCTTGAAGGGCTTGTTAAGGCAAATCAAATAGGAGGCGAAAGCGGAAAAGTAGAGCTGAGTTCCGAATCTACTAATCCCGATGCCCAGATAATAATTGCAAAAAATGCATCTTCACCAGATGATAGAATTTCAGCTTTGGGAACTGCTGCTAATATTAATATCAAGAGTAAAAAGATCAATATAACGGATTCCAGTGGTGATGGAATTTCCATAATAAGTTCTGATAATGGAATTAAAATAGAATCATTAGCAACTACTGGAACTACTGATATTAACGCAGATATTCAGGCAGATGGTCTTCTTGATATTCATGGATTTAACACAATTAATATACTCGCTGACTCTGCATTAACAGGGAAAACTATTGATATTGCTAACGAGCTGGGTACAGGCGATATAAATATCGCCGGAACCCTTACTTCCACGGGTACAGGGTCTCTGGATGGTGTTATCCTGTATAGCGCCGCCTTTACCAATTTAATACCTGGTTCTGTTATATCAGCAGCAAATGATTTTATAGTTGATGCAGGAGGAACAGCTAATATAGGCGGAACGGTTAATCCGATAGGACATAGTATTAAGATTAAAGGTCATAATGGAGTTACGATATCTTCTTCGCTGGAATCTAATAATTTAATGCAGATAACCTCTGACTTGAACGATGTAATCATAAATAATACTTTAACCACAAATCAAACGGATATTGTATTATCAGCAGGTAACAATTTATCCATTGACAGTAGTGTTGACGCTGCAGGCGCTTTAAATATGATTTCTCAAGCAGGAACATCATTGACTGGAGCTACACTGAATTCAGCAACAACATATGCTGTTGCAGGCAGTCTATTAAATTTAACAAGTAATGCTACGATGACTTCAAGCGGAAATACTTATATTAAAACCCCGGCTATCACTCTTAATAACGGTAGTATAACTGCTGCATCCGGTGATGTTTATATAGGGCATATTCCTGATGGTTCAAATATAAATAGTTACACTCTTCCTACAATTACAGGCAATACTATTGCTTTAACTATGGTGACTATTTTCGATGACATCACCGCTAATGCAGGCAATGGAACCATATTCTTTGGTGCCGGTGATGGAACAACAACATTTAATGAAATTTTGATTAATACTAATCCTTTTACGAGTACGGGAATTATAAATTACGCAGATTTAACTCCCGCTACTTTGAAGGACAACTTAATAGCGAGCAAGATGGACTTTTTCTGGACTCTTGATGAAGAGACTGTAATTGATGTTTATAATGAGAACATCACTACAATAAAGCAGGTAGTATCAACAGGTGGAGTGATAAATACAGGTGGTGGTGAGCTTATAATTTCTGATGGACTAGGTGACCAAGGAAATCTTGCTGGTGATGGATCTTCATATACTGAGGGTTCCGGCAGTTCAGTGGTGGCGCTTGGTGATGATACAACTGAAGTAAGTGAGCCTCAAGCTAATGAAACACCAACAGATAATGAAAAAGAAGTAAATAATGAACAAAAAATAGCTCAAAATACTGAAGAAAATTCTGAACAAAAAAGTGAAGAAAATGAAAAATTAACTAAATTAGTGCAAAATCAGGGTATTTTGAAAATAAATAAAGATAATTCCAAGAATTACAACGGTGAACAGTTTGTGAATTCTATAGCAAGCTACAGCGCTCAGGAAAATGAATTTACAGCGGATGCTAAAGCGATGGAATTTGCTGAAAGTACCGGATATCACCCCGCAGGAATGGCTGGATATTTAATATCTGTTAATGAGCTTGAAAAACAGCCTGAAAATAATACAAAAATGAATGAATTATTCACCTATAGACATCCAAAAACCGTTGACAGGCTGGATAATATGAAAAATGAAATGACGAAGAAAAACCCAGGCGAGTTGCAGGGTTTAACTAATCAGCAACAGTTTAGTGAAATTCAGAATCTTATACATTAATGAACAAAAAAATAAATATAGACATAAAAATAATATTGGGTGTATTTATTGGGTTTTTCGTTGCTCTGGTTGTATCCTTAACTAATAATTTCGGAATTTTTGATAAATTTGAACTTAATATGCTTGATATGAGGTTCAAAGCGTTCAATAAATATAAGGAAAAACCTAATGAAGATATCATAATTGTTGGTGTGGACGATTTTAGCGTTGCTCAAATCGGAAGATGGCCCTGGAACAGAGAAGAGCACGCTAAGATAGTTGATTTTTTAAACTTGTATGGTGCAAAGGCTATTATCTTCGATGTGTTTTTTGACCATAAAGATTTAAACAACCCTGAATCCGATGAAAAATTCATTAAAGCAGTGGAAAAATTTGGTAATGTATACAGCGCCGCTAAATTCATTTCATTGCCAGACACTTACAAACAGGACCCGAAAAAGTTAATAAGAAACAAAATGTTTAATAGTCTTGCAAAAGGATATTTTGAAATACCTGCTGCAAAAGCTACTGATACTGTTCGCCAAGGGAAAAACCTTGGACTTCAAATACCTTTTGATGGACTTGAGCAGGTGACGAAAAAATACGGGACTGTGTATGTCGGAGAAGTCGATGACGATAAAATACGATATCAAAACTTGCTTTATGAGCATGAGGGGAACTTCTACACTTCTCTGGCCCTAACTTTTGCGCTGGATTATTTAAAAGAAAATAACTTATTTACTAAAAAAAGAAAAATACCTGTAGATGAGAAAAACAGGGTTGTTATAAATTGGAAAGCCAGGGGAAATGAGAAAAAAGGCGGGTTTTTACCTCCTTATAACCAGTATCCGGCCTGGCGGTTTATTCAAAGTTATGACCAGATTATTAAAGCCAGTGAAGCCTGCGGTGTTAGTCCTGAAAAATTTAAGGAAATGCTGGATAATCCTGAGGAATTGTATCCGTATATAGATAAAATTCCTGAGGATTTTGAGCTGAAATTTGGTGGTCATAATCCGACTGAGCTGTTTAAGGATAAAATTGTCTTTATTGGTATTGCAAGTACGTCCACGACGGTCAGGGATATTGCTTCAACCCCTTTCTTTAAAGAGATACCAGGGGTTTATATATTGGCAAATATGGTTGATAACCTTTTAAAAAATGATTTTCTTGTTAAGGTTCATAAGCCTGTCACAATTATAATTATTTTTGTTTTAGGGATATTGTGCAGTCTTTCTGTTTTTTGTTTAAAAAATTCGTTAGTTGGGGTTTTAACACCTATTTTCATAAGTATCATTTACATTTTTACTGCAATTATGGGTTTTATAAAATTCCATTACTGGATAGATATTTTTTATACAGAATTAACGCTGATACTAACCTTCGCAATTTCCGTATCAATTTATTATATTCTTGAAGGAAGAGAAAAGGCCCAAATCAAAAAAGCTATGTCTAACTATATTGCGCCCCAGATAATGAATGAGGTGTTGAGTGATCCGTCCAAGTTAAAGTTAGGCGGTTCGAGAAAGGAATTGAGTATTTTATTTTCTGACATTAAAGGATTTACAACAATATCTGAAAATAATTCCCCTGAGCAAGTCGTTTCTATGTTAAATGAGTATTTTGATCTAATGGTTCATATAATAATTCAAAACCAGGGTACGTTTGATAAATTTATTGGCGATGCAGTTATGGCATTCTGGAACGCACCGCTAAGTATTGAGGATCACGCATTTCTTGCTGTAAAATCAGCGTGGGAAATGCAAAGAGCTGTTGATATATTATCTTTCAAATGGAAGCTAAAGCAGGACGATTTTAGTATAAGGATAGGTATAAACACTGCAGAAGTTATTGTTGGTAACGTTGGGTCAGATAAAATCAAAGACTATACTATTATTGGCGACGGGGTAAATATTGCTTCCAGGCTGGAAGGGTTAAATAAAGAATATGGAACAAAGATTATTATCAGCGAATATACTTATTTGAAAATTAAAGATAGAATAGAAACAAGGTATTTGGGTGAAAGTAAGCTAAAAGGCAAAGATAAACTTATAAATATTTATGAAGTAATTAACATAAAAGGATAGAAATTATGAAGAAATTCTTTTTTATGATCATTACAGCGGTTATAGTTATTTCTCTCAACGTATGTGCAATGGCTGAGGACGTGAAGAATGCAAAAAACATTACAAAAAAACAAAAGCGAAATAAGGAATCTGTAGAACGTTACAGAAAAAACTTTTTTGGCGATAAGGAAAAAGATATCGGCAAGGAATACGCAGCGCAATCAACCGCCGGTGTTGGGGGTGCTACTGATGAAGGTATAAAACAATCCGAAAAAATTGACAATTTAGACACGATAAAAGACAGCCTTTATAATGATTCTATTAAAACTATCAATAATGTTGTAGGATCGGAATAAAAATGAAATTCGCAATTTGCATTGTATTAACAGCTTTTCTGGCTTTTTCACCCCCCTTTTTATCTAATTTTTGTGAGGCAAAGGAAAACAAATATGATGCAATTTCTCAAAAATATGGCTTTACACTTGAAGAAGAACGGGAAATCGGTTTCCAGTCAGCCATTTCGCTCATAAAGAAATATGGGCATTACAAAAATAAGCCTGTAAATAATTATATTAACTCTATCGGGAATAACATTGTTTCTAAAGTATCTATAAGGCCTGATATCAATTATAGATTTATTGTTCTGGATACTGATGAGGTTAATGCGTTTGCAGCGCCCGGAGGTTTCGTTTTTATTACGAGAGGGGCGGTGAAAATTATTGATAATGAAGCAGAATTAGCTTCTGTGCTTGCTCATGAAATTACTCATGTTGAAGAAGGGCACGGGCTTGAGGCTATTGCCAGTAATCAGGAGTTAAAAGAAACTATATTATCCATTAAAAGCGCAGTTGATTCCGGGCAGGGATTAAGCCAGAATTTTGAGGAATATCTGGAGAAGGAATTAAACAGTGATAGTCAGAATTCAAAATTTATTAATGTTGAAAATTTGAAGAAAAAACTTTAAATATTTAGAAATATAATTATTTGGTAGTGGCATAAGTTAAAGTGACGGATTAAAAATTTCATAAAATCTGTTTTCCTTGAGAAAGGAGGACAGATAAATGAGAGAATTTCT
>MFRL01000009.1 GCA_001784565.1 Candidatus Melainabacteria bacterium GWF2_37_15 | reverse complement strand
CGATATCAGTGGAATAAAAATAAAATGTCCCCTATCCAGTATAAACAATATTTACTTGCTTCTTAATTGTCCGAAGCCTGGGGTACAGTTCATTGTTTTTAGTTTAATTACTTTGTGATTTAAATGTAACTGTGTTCCTTTATTGGAGACAGTCTCAGCAACCTTTTCCCACATCTGTCCCGGCCCGAATTTAGGGTATAAAAACTTATCTATCAGGCTTGTAATGAGCTTTACCAATATTTTAAGGAATTTTATCTGACATATAAATCTATCCCTATGAATGAGGCTATAAATCTTGCAACTAGCAAATTGATGGAAAAGAACCCTGAAATACAATGGTATAAACCACCATCAGTTTTTAGTTTTAAACGTAGACTATTAAAAGACTTTACCGAGGAAGAAATAAAGCAGTTTCGGACTGTTAAAATTAAAGGGGGTTAGCAGCAACAATGCTTAAAAAACTTTATTAATTGTTTTTTACTGGTAAAATTGACATAAGAAAAATTACAAATTAGAGGCGAAATAATGAAATTACAGGAAGTAGTAAACGATAGAGCGTTTGATTACAAGTATATGTACCGGAGGATGTGGCCTTTTGTAAAGCCATATTTATTTAGAGGATTGTTAGCTATAGCACTAGCTGTACCTGTTGGCCTTCTGGATGCTGCCATTGCGCTGGCATTAAAACCTTATCTTGATTATGTTATAAACCGTAACCCTATTGATCTTTCTCAGTTTCAGTCTTTTTTGGTCCCATTGCTTAAAAATGGGTCTGGTTTAATTAATGGAATTTTAAGCCATTTTGATGGGTTTAAAGAGATAAATGTACAACCATATATAGATTTTATTATTAATGGAAAAGAAGTTTACATTGCTGAATTTCTGGCCTTTTGGATTCCTTTCCTTGTAATAGGCGTTGCTCTTGCACAAGGTCTTTTGAAGTATTTTAGCGGATATCTCAATGACTGGGCAGGTATCAAGATGGCAAATGGTCTTAAAGCTCATTTGTTTGCTAAACTTTTAACATTTGAATCTGCCTTATATGATAAAAATTCATCCGGTTTAATTAGTAGCAGGTTTTTAGGCGATGCAGGTGGTGCATGTGCAGGTTTATTAGATAACCTAAAAACTATTGTTGATAATGTTACAAGATCATTGGGATTAATTGCAGTCCTTTTAATTACGTCATGGAAACTGTCATTCTTTGCATTAATTATGCTTGGAGGTGCATTCCTTCCTGTCACCCTTATTAGAAAACTTGTTAAGCAGGTTTCAAATGAAAGTATGATAATCGGAAGTAAGTTAAGTACAAGTATTTATGAAACATTCAGCGGAAATAGAATAATTACTGCATTTAATTTGCAAAAATTTTGGCTTAACAAACTTGTTCAAAATATACATGAACAATTTGAACTTCAAATGAAATTAACTAAGAGAGTTGGTTGGCTCTCTCCCCTGATGTACCTTATCGCATCCTTCGGGATTGCCGGGGTTATGTGGTATGGTAATACTTTATTTTTATCAGGAGAAATGACAAGCGGTAGTTTAACATCATTTGTAACTGCATTATTATTGCTTTATAGACCCATTAAGTCTATGGGCAATACAATGGCAGGTATGCAGGGCAGTTTTGTGGCTATGAACAGGGTAATGGATGCATTGGATCTTGAGCCAACAATTAAAGATAGACCTAATGCAGTAAAAATCGATACAATTAAAAATACGATCAGGTTTGAAAATGTATGGTTTGAATACGATGAGAACGCGCCTGTTCTTAAAGATGTCAGCTTTGATATAAAAATAGGCGAATCCATGGCTCTAGTTGGAAATTCCGGTGGCGGTAAAACAACAATAGCAAACCTGATTCCACGTTTTTATGATATTAAATCAGGCTCAATTAAAATTGATGGCATTGACATTAGACAAATTGAACTAGCTAGTTTAAGGCAAAATATAGCAGTAGTTTTCCAGGATAATTTCCTATTTACCGGCACTATAAGGGAAAATATAATACTCGGAAACTTCAACGCTTCAGATGCTGAAATACAAAAAGCTGTAAAAGACGCTTATCTTAAGGAATTCATTGCTGAGTTGCCTGAAGGTCTCGACACTGAAATAGGCGAAAGAGGCGTGAGGCTTTCAGGTGGGCAGAAGCAGAGGGTTGCAATTGCTCGTGCTATGTTAAAAAACGCACCGGTAGTTATACTTGATGAGGCAACATCAGCGCTCGATAATAAATCAGAGGCAATCGTCCAGATGGCAATGGATAAATTAATGGAAAACAAAACTGTAATCGTTATAGCCCACAGGCTTTCAACTATTAAAAATGTTAATAAAATCGCTGTCGTAAACGAAGGCCAGATCGTTGAGATGGGGGCTCACAATGAATTGATACAAAATCCAGACGGGGCTTATAAAATGCTCTATGATATGCAATTCAGAGAAGAAACAGAAGTTACTGCATAGGCGTAAAACAGCATTAATTGTAAAATATACTCTAAATAAATCCCATAAAGCTATATGCTGTATTAAATACACCCAAAACCTCCTCTATCTAGAGGAGGTTTTTAAATACTGTTAAATATATAATATATATACAGGATGTACAGAAAAGATGCTAAATTCGATTAAAGAAATTGTATTAAAATTTTTGAGTTTTCTTTTTCTGTATCTAAATGACATTATCTCCGGAATATCTAAAAGGCTGGTATTCTCCGAAATATTCAGGCTTTGATTTTCATATAAACTGAATTTTAATTCATAGCCAAGACCTCTTTCAGGATTGATGGATTGAGATTAACATTTTGAAAGATGACATTAGCCCTGGATTTGTAGATTGATTCGCCAAAAAGCAGGCTCATTCGTTCAAGACAGGAAAAAGTAACCATGCACATCCAAAGAAAAATCTCCTGAGCCTTTATTGAGTGCTGCTGACAGCGATGTATTCCTATCAAGGACTTTAATACACGGAATGTTTCCTCTATTTTCCACCTGATTTTATACAATCTAACTATGTCTTTCATTTCAAAAAGCATTCTATTTGTTTCGTAGTAACGTTTTTTACGCCTGAAAATTTTTACCTTTGTCCTGTTTTTTAGTTTTCCAATAGAACTACCGTAACCACGTGGAATTCTAAGTTTAATTTGCTGATTTGATAACTTCCTGTTGCATTTCCACCTGAATACAAATGCCCATCCATAATCAGTAAGACGTTTTACAATTTTATCTGCACAATATTCACCGTCTGCTAATACAATTTTGGGTTTTAATTTGAATTCATTTCTTAACCTTGATATTCCAGCTAATGCCAGATCGCAAACTGACCCGCTACCCTTGTGCCACAAACCAAAGCCAATTGGAATTCGGTAATCTCCCACTTGCCACAGGAATAATACTATCTTGAAACCAGAATGATAACCATTTGTCTTTAGATTTTTAATCTTTCTGCATACATTTTTCAGCCCATACTTGGGATTATCCGAGCTATCTATGATTAATTTACCTTTATACTTCTTTGCCAGCTTTATTAACTCAGGGATAAAAACTGTATCAATTCTTTTCAAATTCTCAAACGCTGTCAGTAACTCCTGACGTGCTTTACGTGAAATATCGGTTATTCTGAAATTGCCTAATTTTAAGATATTGTTGATAAAAAGTGTGAATATGTTTAACATGTTGGTGTGCCTCTATTAAGACTTTACAACTTGCAGCTCATCGTGGAATTGCTCCATGAATTCCACAAAATCATTAACTGCTATTTTTAACAGATTTCCGCTTGAATGCAATTTATCCTTAAAATCCATACGCTGCAATATTTTACCTCCTTTACTGTCAGTGTGGCTGGTTGTATGTAATGTCAGTATAGCTGACAATTTCTTTATGGACAAGCAATATATTAGAAAAGTAGGAAAACGTATCAAATTTTTACGAGAGGAGAAAGGTTTATCCCAGGAGGAATTGGCCTGTGATGCAAACGTTTCCCGCTCAACAATCAGCATGATTGAAACAGCCCAGAACGATATAACCCTGTCTAAAATTAAAAGAATAGCGACTGCTCTTGGGTTAGAACCATATGAGCTGTTAAAGTTTTAACCCTCAATAATCTCCTTTAGTGCCTGCTCTTTAGTCACCCCCTTCTTTTTGACAGTAGTACTCCAGCCATTTCATGTACTGCCGGATTTCTTCTCCGCAAATTTTTTCAAGGTTCTGCTTTGATTGACCTTCTTCCCAGCCAAGATAATCCAATAAAAGTGAAGCTGCTAGCTTATCAGGCTTGGACATTTTAACCTTCAGGTGCTCGACATCTTCATAAACAATTTCAATTGCATTAAAAAGATCATCAACAGCGATTTTCAAATCGTTTCTGACCCCGCTTAAAAAGGTTTTAAAATTCTTTTCTGTCATAAAAAGCTCCTTATACTTGCTAACAGGTGGTATGTTAGCTTGCACAAAGGAAATAAGTTCGATGTTCCGGATTAAATTTACTTTTGTTTAAATTCAAATGTCAAATTTTTTTATGTTCAGGTTTTATATAATCAGGTAAAAAATAATTGAGGATTTTCCTATGATTAATAAAGTAAGTTTTGCAGTACCGAATTATTCACAGAATAAAATTAGCTTTAAAGCTGTCAGTAAGCCCGTACAGGAACTTATTGATCTTGTTGATACTCCGGATGAAATTGGCAGCCGTGCATCAAAAGTTTTATCCAATGTGAATGTTCAGCTAAAAAATCCGACAGAAGATGATTTTAAAGCCCTGGAAAAAGCTCTTAAAAGAAAAAATGAATGGAAAGTTGGAGAAGGATATAAAGATGCTTTGGCAGAATTAATGGAAGATATTTTCACAGAAAACGGCAGAAAAGTACCTAAAAAAGATTAATAGCTTTAAACAAAGACTTTATCAATCTGCTTATTTAATGCTTTAGATGCCATTAAGCCAAGGCTTGCGCCTATTCCCATTCCTACAAGAGAGGCTATTAAACTAGGGGCAACCATAGCACCAGCAACAGCTATTCCGCCCGTTACCAGGGCAACATATCCTGCAGATTTACATAATTGCTTTGTAAATGATTTTGCTTTTTCGTGTACTGTTTCTCCAGCCGTTGCAGATTTTATCAGTGCTGGAATTTCAAGTAACACACTTGTGGCGAGGCTTAATCTTGAAACCCTGAGAAGAGATTTTGCAATTACTTTTTGACCATAATTACCGTTAAATAATTTTCCTAATTCTTTGGAAGTACCCATACCTGTGCTATTGAACTTCTTAATACCACATTCTTCAATATTGAATAGCTTTCTAAAAAATTTTCCAAATTTAGTATTATATAAAGTTTCGTCAAACTTATTTAACGAATCATAAACACGTTTAAATTTTGGATATTTTTTAGCTGATTTTTCAGCAACTGTACCTCTTAATAGATGGAAAGGCCGTTGGGCATCGCTAAATGGTGTATTAGCAATGCCATTTTTAATTATGTTGGCACCTTCATCCCAGGCTCGCCTCATTTCTCCTAAATCCCTTGGGAAGTTAGCAACAGCCATACCTAATAACAAGCCAGCTCTCGGCCAATTGTCTTCTTTAAATGTGTCGGGAAGCGATTGAATCCTTCTTGCAGGGGGAAGTGGACTTAAAGCGTACAGTAAGGCTTGGTCGGTATGGCTGTGCTTGTTGGTTTCGTTGGCTCTGGTTTCAAGTCTGTCTATATCCTCCTTTAATCTGTTAAATATGGAGTTTTGCTCGTTATGAACCGGTGCAGCCTTATAAAAACTGCCCGGCGTATTAAATATTGAATTAAATTCTGTAACCCTTAAAACCATTACTCGCTTCAAACCAACTTCCCATTAATATAAAAACTTTTATAATGCCCGAAATTCAGATTATAGAAGAATTTTTACAATTGAATATAAACGTTTGATTATAAAAACAAATAAAAGCTGCCAGAGTGGTTTATTTTTGATATTATATGATCAAAATTTAATAATATAAGTATTCATGATATAAATTATTTATAAATTTTTTTGGAGTGGGATATATGTCTATACCAACTTATGAAGATATAATGCTGCCTTTCTTAAAGTACATTTCTGATGGTAAAGAATATTCTTTTAGAAATATTGTAGATTTTTTAGCCAAGGATTTTAATCTTTCAGAAGAAGAAAAGAGAGAATTATTACCAAGCGGAAACCAAACAGTGTTTGATAATCGCGCAGGCTGGGCAAAAACCCACTTAAAAAAGGATTACTCTGTTATCCTAAAAGAGGCTACTCCCAAATCACTGAAAAGGGTTTAAATACGTTAGATCAAAACCTTGAAAGAATTGATAATAAATATTTAATGCAATTTCCAGAATTTGTAGAATTTTTTAAATCATCAAACAATGAAAAAGATGAAACTCAAGAGGTATCCAGACAGATAGATATAGATAAAACTCCCGAAGAAACCATAGAATATCTGATAACAGATATTAAAAAACAGTTAGCTGATGAATTATTAGAAAGAATTATGGGAAATACATTCCAAAAATTTGAAAATTTGGTTGCTGAATTAATTTTAAAAATGGGATATGGTAGTTCTAAGCAAGATATTTTGCAAAAAGCTGGCAAATCAGGTGATGAAGGCATTGATGGTGTTATAAAAGAAGATGTACTAGGATTGGATAAAATTTACATCCAAGCTAAAAAATGGCAGGGAAACATTGGAAGACCGGAAATTCAAAAATTTGCTGGGGCGCTGCAGATGCAAAATGCACGTAAGGGAATATTTATAACAACTTCATCTTTTACAAAAGAAGCAGAAGAATGCGTTTCAAGGTTTAATAGTAATATTGTTTTGATAGACGGGGAAAAATTAACAGAATTAATGATTAAATACAATCTAGGAGTGTCAGTTAAACAGACCTATGAAGTCAAAAAAATAGATGAAGATTTTTTTATTGATTAGTTTGAGTTTATAAATCCTCAATATCATCTTGCCACTGAACTGTACCCCAGGCTTCGGACAATTAAGAAGCAAGTAAATATTGTTTATACTGGATAGGGGACATTTTATTTTTATTCCACTG
>MFRL01000008.1 GCA_001784565.1 Candidatus Melainabacteria bacterium GWF2_37_15 | reverse complement strand
TAATGTTGTAAAAATGTTACGAAAAGGTGCCATTCAAGAGTTAATGATATAATTTGAAGAATGGACAACTATAACATTGTAATAGTGGATGATGAGGAGTTGATAACTTCCAACCTTAAGATATTGTTTAGGCTGGAGGGTTATCATTCGCCTAATATATTCAATTCACCGCTGGAAGCCCTGGAATATATCAAAAATAACAGGGTCGACCTGGTTATATCTGACTTTTTTATGCCAAAACTCAACGGCATTGATCTTCTTAAAAAAACCAGGGAGTTTCACCCGCACGCAACCCTGATACTATTGACCGGGTATGCTGATAAAGAGAGCGCTATCAGGGCAATAAACGAGGTTGGATTATACCGATATATAGAAAAGCCCTGGGATAACACGGATTTGATGCTGTGTATAAGGAATGGGCTTGAAAAAATACATCTTAATGACGTTATAAAACACCAGCAGGAAATTGAAAGACTACGAAATGACTTTATTGCAACGCTAACCCACGATTTAAGAACGCCTTTGTTAGCTGCTATACAGACATTACAGTTCTTTGTTGACGGCACGGTTGGTAATTTGAGTGAAAAACAAAGAATCTTGCTTGAAACAATGATGTACAGCAATCAGGACATGCTTGGATTGGTTAATGCTCTGCTAGAAGTTTATAAGTATGAATCAGGCCAACTTGCTTTATGTAAGGAAAACTTTGTACTTTCAGATATAATTAATCAATGTATAAAAGAAGTGCAACCTCTTGCTGACAGTAAAGAGCTTGTCCTTACTTGCGACGATATAAAAGATGAAAAAATTTACGCCGATAAGCACGAAATAAAACGAGTGCTTGCAAATTTTTTAGGTAATGCAATAAAAAACACCAACAAAGGTGGCAACATTATCGTTTCCACAAGCTTTGAAGAAAATGAAGTAACTGTATCGGTTAAAGATACAGGTATCGGCATACCACAAGAAGACCTGCCAAAGCTATTTCACAGGTTTTCTCAGGGAACAGGCCAAAAACGATCTACCAGTACAGGCCTTGGTTTATATTTAAGTTGCCAGATAGTGGAAGCACATGGCGGTAAAATTTGGGCGGAGAGTGAAATTAACAAGGGGAGTATATTTAAATTTACAGTACCAAAAGAGAAAACAGGAGTATTAAAATGAGTATAAGGGTTTTGTTAGTGGAAGATCATACTATGACAAGGATGGGGCTCCATCTGGTCATGGAAAAAGTTGAAGATATAGAACTTATTGATGAAACAGACGATGGGGAAAAATCAGTTGAGCTGGCAAAACAGTTAAATCCTGATGTCATTTTAATGGATATCGGTCTGCCGGGAATTGACGGCATTGAGGCTACAAAAAGAATTAAAGATGCAAAACTTGATTCCAAAATTCTTATTTTTACCTCAAGAGATAACGAGGATGATATTTTTGCCGCTCTTGGGGCAGGTGCAAACGCATATATAATGAAAGGGGCAAATCCTGACCAGTTGGTAAGCGCTATCCGTGCGGTAAGTGAGGGGACAGCATGGCTTGATCCGGCTATAGCAAAAGTTGTATTGAGAAGTATAACGCAGCCGCAAAAGGTTCAGAATCCTAATATACAAATATCTCCTAAAAAGGCAGCAATGGCGGCAGGGCTAACTGAGCGAGAAATAGAGGTTTTAGGTTTAATTGTGGAAGGATTATCTAACGCATTGATAGCGGAGAGACTGTTTATAACGAGAGCTACTGCAAAAGCGCATGTGCATAGTATTTTACAAAAATTGTGCGTGGATGACAGGACTCAGGCAGCAGTTACCGCGATGCGTGAGGGGCTTGTGTAAATCTAACGTAAAATTTTTTGAGGGGTGAAACTGGCCGCGCAGCGGCCAACTTCCCCCTTAAAATTAACTTATACGTCAAAGCTAACCTGAAATAAAGACAAAAAATGTTTACCGCGCCGCTGCTTTTTCATTTATATGGAATCAAATAAAACTAGCTACAGGGCTTCCTGACTGAAAAATAGCCAGGATATAAAATAATCTGCGAAAAGTATAAGCACAAATGACCAGACAACTGCCTTAGTTGTCGCATTTCCAACATCTATGGCTCCACCTTGTGCTTTATAGCCTATAGAAGAGCTTGCTAAAGCGATAATTCCTCCAAAAGTAAAGGCCTTAAAAAGAGAGGCAACTATATCTTTTATCTGTAATCCCTGCCATACAGACGTAATGTAGGTTATGGTGTTTAACTCTGCGATCATTTTACTCATTACCATACCCCCAATAATTCCTAGCAAGCTGGCTAGAATTATAACAAAAGGCATTATAAAGAATCCCGCAAATACTCTTGGTGCGATCAGGTAGCCTATAGGATCTACCCTGCTTAATTTCATAGCATCAACCTGCTCTGTTACCTTCATGGTTGCTATTTCAGCAGCCATTGATGATCCCACAAGGGAAATTACGGCAAAGCCTCCGATAACAGGACCTAATTCCCGTATTATAATTAGCGCAACAAGCATTCCAACGTAATCTCCGGCACCCTGTTTTACCATTTCCAGAGAAACCTGTATTGCTATAATCATGCCTGTAATGCTGACCATAAGCAGGGAAATGGGCAGGGAATCAACGCCAAACCTTGAAGCCTGCTCAAAAAACTTTTTTATGTCCAGATTGCCTGTAAAAAGGCATTTTAAGGAATAATAAAAGTTCATCGTCATATATCCCAAGGTTTCAATCCACTTAAGATAATAAAGAGCGATTTTTTGTAAAAGCCTCAATGTCATAAAATCTTATCCAGCAGTATAAAACAAAACATTCCAATACTAATATAACCGTTGACATTAAAAAAAGCCATATTTAACCTGGAAAGATCATCTTCTTTAAGAAGAGAATGTTCATATACGAGCAGCAAAAAGGTAATACCTGTTCCTAGCCAGTAGTACAACCCTGTTTTTATAATTATTCCAAGAGAAATCAGGAAAATTACAGTAAGAACGTGAAATAAGCGTGAAAATAGCAGGCTATTCTTTGTCCCAAGCCACGCCGGTAAACTGTATAAGTTATTTTCCCTGTCAAATTCAATATCCTGCACCGCATAAATTACATCAAACCCTGCAACCCAGAACATAATGGCAAATCCCCATAATACAACGGGTATGGTTATTTCCCCCGTTACTGCAAGCCATCCTCCAGCTGCACCTGCTGCAAGTGCACCCCCAAGAATAAAATGCGAAAGATATGTGAACCTTTTAGTATATGAATAAACAATCAGAATAATAATAGCCAGCGGTAAAAGCTGCCTGCAAATTAAAGGTAATTGCCATGCAGCAAAAATCATTAATCCAAACGACAATATAGCAAGCGTTATAACCGAAAGTTTTTTGATTTTTCCTGCTGGAATAGCTCTATTTGCAGTTCTTGGGTTTTTTTTATCAATTTCAGCGTCAATGACTCTGTTTAAAGCCATTGCTGCAGTTCTGCCTCCTACCATTGCAAGGAGTACCCATAAAAACGCTGCAAAGCTCGGCCATTCATGGCTCCCCCTTGCTAGCAGCATTCCCGAAAAAGCAAAAGGCAGAGCAAATATTGTATGTTGAAATTTGATTAATTCGAAATATTCTGAAATTTTGGAATGAAAACTCAATTTTTTAATTATTTCTAAAATAACTCGTTAAAAGCTGGCCGAGAGAACTAACTTTATGATTTATAACTCTGGTTTCATTTTTTATTTCTTTATTTAAATCTTCTATTTTTCGATCTAATTGATAATAAAAATAAAAAATGACTACTATTAATAATAATAATTGGAGCAAATCAGACATCACTCTCTCCTTTAAGCTTTAATATACCATAAATTCGTCACCATGGCATTTTTTTAATCATTTCAATTCCTGCTGAAAAAGCCTGTTTACAAGCCCCGGATCTGCCTTGCCTCTTGTTTCTTTCATTACCAGTCCTACTAAAAAGCCTATTACCTGGGTTTTTCCGGATTTATATTTTTCAACTTCTTTTGGGTTGTCGGCAATTATTTTTTTTATAATGTCTATAATCTGCGCTTCATCTGAAATTACTGATAATCCTTTTTCTTCCACCAGTTGCTCAGGGGATCCGCCTTTTTCCATAAGTGGAACAATAATTTTTTTTGCTATAGCGTTTGATATTTTTCCTTTTTCAATAAGTTCCACCATTTGTGCAAGGGATTCAGGAGGGAGTTGAGTATCATTAATGGTAATCTTCTTTTCTTTAAGATAAGCTGTTATATCACCCATAAGCCAGTTGGCGGCGGCTTTAGGATTTCCTGTTAAATTTACAACCCGGTCAAAAAATCTTGCTGTTTCAACGGAATCCACGAGCATTGCCGCATCACTTTCCGACAGACCAATCTCTTCTACATATCTGCGTCGTTTTTCCTGCGGTAATTCAGGCATTGTTTCCCGTATGCGGTGAATCCATTCAGCATCGATTTCCAGCGGGACAAGGTCAGGCTCAGGGAAATATCTGTAATCATGGGCTTCTTCCTTTGTCCTCATAGAAATTGTTCTTGATTCATCGTCTTTCCAGAGGCGGGTTTCCTGAATAATTTTGCCACCGTTCTCTACTTCATCAGTTTGTCTTTCAATTTCATATTCGAGAGCTCTTTGCAGTGCTCTAAAGCTGTTAAGGTTCTTGATTTCTACTTTAGTGCCGAATTCTTTTTGTCCGACTGGTCTTATACTTACGTTTGCGTCACATCTAAGACTACCTTCCTCAAGGTTGCCATCGCAAACGCCGAGGTATCGTACTATATTTCTCAGTTCCTCAGTGTAAAGTCTTGCCTGCTCGGGAGAGGTTATATCTGCCTCGCTTACTATTTCAAGAAGAGGAACGCCTGTCCTGTTATAGTCCACAAGGCTGTATGTAGAGCCAGCAATACCTGCTGCGCCTGCATGTACAAGCTTTCCTGCGTCTTCTTCCATATGTATTCTGTTAATTCTGATTTTTTTACCTTCTATTATGAGGTAGCCATTTTTGCAGATAGGCAGGTCATATTGGGAAATTTGGATATTTTTAGGTAAATCAGGGTAAAAATAGTGTTTTCGATCAAATTTAGAAAATTTTGCGATTTCGCAGTTAAGCGCAAGCCCGGTGAGAATTGCATATTCTACAACCTTTTTATTAAGCACAGGAAGTACGCCCGGGTAGCCGGTGCATACCGGGCATATCTGGGAATTATGTTCTTTCCCAAATTCTGTAGCGCTATCGCAGAATATTTTCGATTTTGTGCTTACCTGAGCGTGGATTTCCAGCCCTATCACCGGTTCATATTGTTGTAAAGTTTTCATGCTATTTATTATAGCAAAAACAAATTTTAAGCCATAATGCTGAAACTACGTTTAATATTGTCTTTTAGCATTTTATCAATAGATTCTTGCTGGGCATTTGAAGCCTGCCTAACTAAGTTTGCAGTCAGCATGTTAGCAACGAGGTTATTTTCCCTGTCATGTAATTCTTTCATTCCGGTAAAACTCAGATTAGGATTACCAGCTTGCCTTACGCCACCCAGTATCTGATTTTGAGCGCTTATTATGCTCATTTCAGCGTTACTGGCTCTCATTGTATTTGCGAGCTGCATTGCCATTAAAGAAACTAAAGACATTTTTCACCTCTGACCATACCTTTAACCTGTAAATTATACATTAATTAGCGGATTCTGTAAAGTAGCCCGAGTGGTTATCATGGACAAATTATTCATTGATATTTTAAATAAAGAGGTCATCCTGAGCCGTAGAATAAACGCTATAATCGTGGAATAAAAGCGATGCGAAGGATCTTACCATCCGTGAAAGATAAGCAGAATATTTATATATTATTTTTTGGGGACAAGGCCGGCGCAGCCGGCCTTGTCCCCAAAAGGTTGGTTGGCGCGCCGCAGGCGCACCAACCAACCAAAATAAATTTATTTTAAAATTAATGAACTTTATTTTAAACCTGGAATTTTTCTAACTGCGCCTTTAATTCTTTTACTATATTTGTCAAATCCTGCACGCTGGCGTTGATTTCCTGCGCTCCTGCGGTTTGTTCTTCCACAATACTGGAAATCTCTTCTGAGCTAGCCGCTGATTCTTCTGTTATAGAAGAAATATTCTCAGCCATTTTTAATACTTCTGATGAACTCACAACTAATTCCTTTACTTCATGAGATATTTTTTCAATATTTTCATTAGTTGTATGTGCAAAATTTAAAATTTCCCTGAGTGAATTACCTGTTTTTTCAATAATTACAACGCCGTCAGCTACTTCATTAACTGTCTTTTCCATTGTATGAACTGTTTGACTGGTTTTTTCCTGAATTAACCTTATCATCTCATTTATTTTTTCTGTTGCTTTACCTGATTCTTCAGCTAGTTTTTTTACTTCATCCGCAACAACTGCAAACCCTCTGCCGTGTTCGCCTGCCCTCGCTGCTTCAATAGCAGCATTTAATGCAAGAAGGCTAGTCTGGGAAGATATATTTTTGATGATTTCTACTATTAAGCCTATTTCCGAGCTGAATTGTCCTAATTCATTAATATTTCTAGACACGTGAGAAAAAGTTCCTTTAATTTGTTTTATTTTTTCCACGGCATTTTCAGAATTCGTCTGCCCTTCAACTGCCATAGTATTTGTTTTTTCGGACAGTTTAACCGTATCATTCAGGCTGTTGGATATGGATTCAACTGTATTATCCATTTCAGTTATATGTTCAAGAATTTTTGTTGCGCTGACTGCTTGTTCTTGTGTGCCGATAGCCATTTGATTAATGCTTATAGCTACCTGATGGGCTCCTTCTGCTGTGTGCTCACTGGTAATATCGATTTCTCTTGCGGTTTCATACACATTATCTGCTGATTTTTTTACATTAATAATAAATTCCCTTAAAGTTTCCAGGGTTCTATTAAGCGTACCCAGTAGAATTCCTGGCTCATCGGTTGCGTCAGTTTTAAGGGTTTTAATTTTAAAATTCCCTTCGGACATATCTTCCAGGTTTTTTACAACATTATGAATGGGTTTTGATACTGTGTTGCCGATCAAGATACCTGATGAAAGAGAAACAATAACCGCAAGAGCATATACTATAATTATGAGTATTTTTGTACTGGCAAAAAATATTTCTATCAATGCCATAAACATTAATAGAACAAGAAAGACTAGCGATAGACAGAATATTTTTTGTGCAATTTTTAAGTTTAAAAACCAATCTTTCATATTATTTCGTTCTCCTATTTATCATTTAATTATAGTGGTTTACTCAAAAATAATGAAGAGGCTGCCCTTTTTGAGGGCAACCTCTTCTATTTATAGGTTAAGTTTATTCTTCGTTTTCTTCGACAATAGGAGGTTCTTCCTCTTCGAAAGTTTCCTTGAAATCGCTTTCCGTAGCAAATTCCGGAGAACCGAACATACCTTCTATTTCTTCAAGGATAGCTGAAGGTTTTCTTGCTCCTGATTTAGA
>MFRL01000007.1 GCA_001784565.1 Candidatus Melainabacteria bacterium GWF2_37_15 | reverse complement strand
TAAACGGGAGAGAACATTACAGGTTTTCTGACTTAGGTCTGTAACCTTTACAAGATTTAAAAACAATGAACATTCGCAATACCTATCAGTTTAACTGAACAGGGGAGATTTAATTGCGGGTATACAGGGAAGTAACCTTTTAAAACAAGGAGAGTGTTTTATGTCAATCGTTGTGAACAACAACATAGCATCTTTGATTGCTCAAAGAAATTTGAACAACAATACACAAAATTTAGTTAAATCAATTGAAAGATTGTCATCAGGCTTTAGAATTAACAGGGCCTCTGATGACGCCGCAGGATTATCAATCTCTGAAAACTTAAGATCACAGATCAGAGGCAATAAACAGGCAATGAATAACATACAGGACGGCATTAACCTCCTGCAAATAGCAGAAAGTGGCCTTACTGTTATAAATGAAAATATACAAAGAGTTAGAGAATTATGCGTACAGGCAGCTAACGAAACTAACGGAACTGCAGAAAAAAGCGCCATTCTCTCAGAAATAACCGCCAGATTAGCAGATATCGACAGAATTTGTAAATCTACCAGCTTTAACAGCATACATTTATTAGACGGAACCACTTCAAGCGTAAGAATACAAATCGGGGCCGGGGCAGCAGCTTCAATAAACACACTTGATTTATCATCTGTCCTGGTAAATTCAAACGGTTCATCATTAGGTATCACTCTATCAGTAAGCGCATCAACATGGACTTCGGATAATGTCAGGAGTTATCTTACTTCGCTCACTACAGCACTTGGCAGTATAACAAGCAGAAGGTCAAACCTTGGAGCTTATCAAAACAGGCTTGAGAGTGCCCTGGATAACCTCACTATTATGACTGAAAACCTCCAGTCCTCTGAATCAAGGATCAGGGATGTTGATGTAGCCCAGGAATCCGCAACAATGACCAAGTATCAAATATTGCAGCAGGCGTCAGCAAGTGTACTTGCCCAGGCCAACACCTTACCACAAATAGCACTAATGTTATTGCAATGATAAAACAAGGATAAAAATGTAAAAGTTTAAATAATTAAGGATAGTTAAGTAAGACAGGGAGAAAAAGTCATGTCAATCGTAGTAAACAACAACATTGCGTCATTAATTGCGCAAAGAAACTTACGTCACAACACAGTCAGCCTGATTGGATCGATTGAAAGGTTATCTTCGGGTTACCGAATCAACAGGGCATCGGATGATGCAGCAGGGTTATCAATTTCTGAAAACTTGCGGTCCCAGATACGAGGTAACGCAAAGGCAATGAACAATATTCAGGACGGCATAAATATGCTGACCATTGCCGAAGGCGGGTTATCAGTAATCGGAGAAAATATTCAGCGTGTAAGGGAATTATCCATCCAGGCAGCAAACGAAACTAACGCAACTGCGGAAAAGAACGCCATTCTCTCAGAAATCAATGCCCGACTGGCAGATAACGACAGAATATCCAAAACAGCACAATTCAATAACATAAGCCTTTTAGACGGATCACTTTCAAGTGCCAGACTGCAAATCGGAGCAGGAGCGGTAGCTTCCATAAACACGATAGATATCTCCACAGTTTTAAGTACCTCGGTTGATTCTTCAACCATCGGAATTTCACTTAGTGTAACAGGTTCAACCTGGACATCCGATAACGTAAGGAGCTATATCGCCAAGCTTGACCTTGCATTAACCAGTATTTCAAGCAGAAGGTCAGACCTTGGAGCTTACCAAAACAGGCTTGAAAGTGCTCTTGAGAACCTGACAGTAATGAATGAGAACCTCCAGGCCTCCGAGTCAAGGATCAGGGATGTTGATGTAGCCCAGGAATCCGCAACAATGACCAAGTACCAGATATTGCAACAGGCGTCAGCAAGTGTACTTGCCCAGGCCAACACCTTACCGCAAATAGCACTAAGCCTAATTCGATTCTAACCGCTAAAAACAATCTAAAAACACACTCCCAAATAATTACTCTCCCTGTAATTAAATCAATAGCCAGCGTTAAGCTGGCTTTTTTTTATGCTATTATTAAAAAATGCAAAACGTTCTGGTAGTGTTTAATAACAGCTCAGGTAAGGGTATAAAACGAAACAGCAAGAAGCTAATTTTTAACAGACTAAAATCCATACCCTGCAAATTTAAATTTGTAAATATTTCTTGCATAGAAAACTTTTTAAATATTGATAAATACGACACGGTAATAGTAGTAGGCGGAGATGGCAGCCTGCTTAAAATCCTGCCTCTTATAGCAAATTCAGACAAAAAGCTTGGCATAATCCCCTGCGGTACTGCAAACCTTTTTGCAGCAAGCCTGGGAATTCCTGACAACATTAAAAAAGCCCTGGAAATAATTATTTCAGGAAATACTATGGAAGTTGATCTTGGCCTTGCAGGGAACACGTATTTTTCCCTGCGGATAGGCACAGGTTATGACGCTGAGATAATAAACAGTTCCGCTGGAAAATTAAAGCAAAAATTCGGCTATCTTGCTTATTTGATAAGTGGTATAAAAAAGTGTTTTAAACTGCCCTTAAAAGATTACAGGCTGCAAATAGATGAAAATAATATGGAATTAAAGGCAAACTCCATAATTGTCGCCAATGCAGGAAATATGTTCAGGAAATTTTTCACCATAGCTCCAAACGGTTCGATAAATGACGGCCAGCTTGATATATTTATCCTGAAAGCAAGGAATTTCTTTGATTTTGCGGTTATTTTTTTTCAGATACTATTTAACCGGCATAAAAACAATTCAAGTGTAATTTATAACCAGGCAAAATCAATACAGATACAAACCCTGGAGAAAAACTTCCACATTGACGGAGAAACTGTAACAGAGCTGCCGGTAAATATAAGAATTGTTCCGAAGGCAATTAATGTTTTAGTACCCTTAAACCGTCACCCTGAACTTGTTTCAGGGTCTTACTAGGTAACAACTGTATGTTATAATTTTATTTATGAAAAAACCACGTAGGGTGCATTTATGCACCAATTATGAAAGGTGCATAAATGCACCCTACGATTTTATTATCTCAAATGACTTTAAATAAGGATTAGTTTAATGTTGAAAACCGGAAAGATGCTGAAACAAGTTCAGCATGACAATTTGAACAATTCAAGAAACCAAATGACACTGGACAGGATTAAATACTTCCGGCACCTTCTCGGAGGAATAAAAGAAGTTATCCACAGTAGGTTTATTTCCAAAAGGCCACGCCCCTTCACCTTTTCTCATATGGTAACCAATAAATGCAACGGTAACTGTGATTTTTGTTTCTGGAAACACCATAAAGACAACGAAGATCTCTCTTTAAAAGAAATTCAGAGAATATACAAAGAAGCCGGAAAAGAAGGCTACATGAACAGTATTTTGTGGGGAGGCGAGCCTCTTTTAAGGCAAGATTTCACAGAAATTGCCAAGGCCTCATACGATACCGGAATGTATACAAAAATGGCGACAAACGGCTGGTTTTTGAAAGAGAACCATGAATTCGGAAAATATACTGATTTGATGTTTATATCCATTGACGCAATAGGTGAAGAACACGATAAAATAAGAAAACTTGACGGTCTTTTTAACAGGTGTGTTGAGGGTATTGAGTTTCACAAAATCCATTATCCGAAAATGAGAATATATGCCTGCTGTACAATATCTGCGGCAAATGATTTTTCCTCAATAAAGGATGTAGCAAAATTCTGTAAAGATATGGATATACTCCTCTATTTTACGATTAATAAAAGTTACCATAACTTTGAGGAATGGAACGGGAAAAACGGATTTAAAACACTGGAGTTGGAAAATGAAGCTCTTTCTGAAATTTTTAGAGAAATAAAAAACCTAAAAAAACAGGACTACCCTATCAGGAATTCTGACTACTTTATACAATACATTATTGATAAAAAAACTTATTATAAATGTCATTGGCCGCAAATCGCCACAGTAATGTATTCAAATGGTGACCTGTTAAGATGCGGGGACAGAAAACCTGTAATAAGCGTAAAGGACAGACCTCTGAGTGAGGTTTTAAGATCTCCGGAATTCATTAACATGATTAATGTATATAAAGAATGTAAACTGTCTTGTGTCGGTAATTATGCTCTTGACGCCTCAGGATTATGGAGGTTTGAGTGGCCTGCAATAAAGTCCCTAGCCCAGATAGCTATCACATGATATAAATTTCATCTACATGAGTATTGCACAATCGGAGAATATCCCTTATTATGATTTATGTAAAAAGTCAAATTCGTGTAAAAAGATTTAAAAATATAGGAAATAGGAAGGGAAAATGTTCATGAAAAACAGAAAAGGTTTTACACTTGCGGAAGTTTTAGTCACATTAGCAGTTATTGGGGTTGTTGCTGCGTTGACTATTCCGTCACTCATTCAAAGTTCAAATGAAAAACAAGCTAAAACCTCAATCAAAAAAGCTTTATCAGTTATGAACCAGGCACTTACTCTATCAATAGCTCAAGATGGTGTTGATGCGGCCGGTGTAGCAACAGATGCAAATTTAAGAGGCTTATTTGGCGGTTACCTGAGCGCAATAGTAACTGACACCTCAAAGGACGCTATAACCACAGCTGACGGTATGGTTTATACATTTTATGCAACTACTAACTGTGAGGCAAATCTTGATGCTACTCCAACATGTTTCGTAGAAGTTGATATAAATGGAGACAAGGGAAGTGAAGCAATTGGAACTACTAGCTCCTATAATGACATTTATTATTTTGCAATTGTAAAGGAACAGGTATTTCCGGTAAATTACGAACAAGCAACTCCATTAGAAACCTTCATTGATCATGCTGATTCAAGAGGATCCGGAAATTTCCCGACTGATGCAGCAGGTAACGTAGCATTAGATGCACTTCTTAACTAAGATTTAAATCTTTAATAAAAAAACGCTGTTCTTTAAGGACAGCGTTTTTTGTTATAAGGTTTATATATGAAAGAAGATATTTTCATTAACATAATTAAAGAATCGCTGCCCGAATCCGCCAAATACATCGGCGATGACACTGCATACATTCCTGAAAAGGACCTTATCCTGACACAGGATACAATGATCGAGGATGTTCATTTCAGGACAAGCACCATAACTCCCTATTTTCTCGGTAGAAAGTCTATCGCAATCAATTTGAGCGATATTGCGGCAGCCGGTGGAGTCCCTGAATATATTCTGATTTCACTTTCTATGCCTAAAAATATAGGTGAGGATTTTATAAAAGAGTTTTACAAAGGCGTTAATTCAATATGTAAAGAATATAAGACCCTGGTAGTAGGTGGAGACTTAACCGGAGCGGAAAAAATTACTGTGAGTGTATGCGCTGTAGGCTCAGGAAAAGGGTTAACCCCTGCAAACAGAAGAAGTGCAAATCCTGGAGATGTAGTTGTCGTAACGGGGAATTGCGGATCCAGCGGCGCAGGATTACATATCCTGGAATCAAAGGCAAAAATTCCGGATGAAACAAGCACAAAATTTATTCAATCCCACATAAATCCAGTCCCAAGAATAAAAGAAGGCAGAAAAATCCTGCAAACAGCCATAACACCTGCCATGATGGACACCAGTGATGGACTTGCTGATGCACTATATAAAATTTGTTTATCGAGTAATGTAAGTATGGAAGTGGATTTTGATGAAATCCCCTATGACAGTGATATTAACCTGATTGTTCAAAATGAAAATACAGTGCAAAACCTGGTATTGTTTGGCGGAGAGGATTACGAACTAATTGCAACAATACCTGAAAAAGCTTATGAAAAACTAAAACAAGAAATTTTTATTAAAAAAATAGGAATAGTAAAACCAGCTGAGAATGAGCCTTTTGCATACATAAATTTTAAAACTAGGCAAAAAATAAGACTAGATGAAGAAATTTTAGGTTCAAGCCCTGGTTTATTCAAACATTTTGAGTAGCTGTAAATAAATGTAACAAACTAAAAAAATATTGAAATTTATAACAATATATATACTTTATATATTTGTAAGGTAATAGTTATATGCTTCTTGTAAGGTAATAGGAGTGCGAATATGAATGTTTCGTCTGCTAGAGTAGACCCGCATCTACTCTATGAAAGGGAATACGAATTTCTCAACGCAACGAGTAGTTTTAGAAGAACAGAAAGTATTTTTAATCAGATAAATACAAATTTTCTGTCAAGTGAAGAAATATACCAGGTTAAAAATTTTGAAAGAAGCCTGGCAGAATCTGATTACCAAAGTCTACAGGATGAACTAAGTAACATCAGATACAAAGAAAAAGGTTTAAATAATACAAACATGCTGGCAACCAGAAATATTGTTCAGCATGAAACTATACTTAGGCAGAATCCTGTAATACAAGAAATAGAAAACAAACTAACAGAAAACCAAAATCAAATACTTGAATACCAGCAAAAATTAACTGCTGCAAAAACATCACCAGCTATAATTCGTTATGAAGAATTAAGCAATGAAATTGAGGGTCTTCAATCACATGAAAAAACCCTTGTAAACTTAATTCAAAACGGAACAGCACAAGGTAAAGATGTTACAACATTTGAAGAAGAACTACAACAACTAAGAAAAGAAATAGAAGAAAAACAAAAAGAACGCGAAGAACTTCAACCTGAATATGATGAATTTGAGGGTATTGAAAATAAGCTTGAAGCTCTACTTAAGAACAACACTGCATTAATAAATCAAAGGCTTGCCCTGGATCCTGAAATTGTAAAATACAGCCAGGTAAATACATTTTTTAACCAGGTAGTTCAGGGTACTGGTAATAATCTGGGCATTGATGCAGATGCTACCAGGAATAAAGATGAGTTATCCGAGACTGAAGAGATATATGATACTAAATCAGAACATTGCAATACATTCCAGGAGCTTTTAAGTTTAAATTTAACTCTTAGAAACAGTGCAAAATCAGACCTTAGCGCTTTCCAAACCCA
This sequence comes from Candidatus Melainabacteria bacterium GWF2_37_15, assembly GCA_001784565.1. Lineage (GTDB taxonomy): Bacteria > Cyanobacteriota > Vampirovibrionia > Gastranaerophilales > UBA9971 > GWF2-37-15. Next base: position 531 of record MFRL01000007.1, on the reverse strand, counting down.
GAGGGAACAAAAGGAACTTGGCTTTTTGCAGGTAAATAGCTAGGCCTGATTCCAATAAGTAGTAGTAATAGCGCTGGCAAATATGCCAGCGCTATTTTTTTTAATTTTAATGAAAAATTTTTATTAATAAGTTATAATAATAAAAAATGAAAGGCTTTATAATGAGTGCTGAATTTATAGCTATAATAATCGGGTTTGTTACTTTACTAATTTCATTGTTAGGGGTATTTGTCCAGCTAAATTCCAGAATGGACAAGCTTAATGACAGAATGGATAAGCTTAATGACAGAATGGATAAGCTTAATGACAGAATGGATAAGCTTAATAGCAGGATGGATAACCTAGATAATAAACAGGATGATAATTTTAAAATTCTTTTATCTCGTATAGATGCAGTAAACAGCCGTCTTGATAACCTTTACCATGAGCTATTCAAAAGAGCAGCGTAAAGTGTATATCCTCAATATATTAGCTTTGTAGGTTAGATATTTCTATCGATTTTTAAAATAAATTAGTATTTTAGTATTTTCC
>MFRL01000006.1 GCA_001784565.1 Candidatus Melainabacteria bacterium GWF2_37_15 | reverse complement strand
CAGAAAATTTGAACGAAAGAAAAAAACTCGCTCAAACAAATACCCGAAATGCAAAAGGAGGGCGATTTAATGCCTAAGTTGACGACATTGGCCTGCGGCTGCCCCACCACTAAAAATTGTTATTTTTTCACACAATAACCTTGAAATTATACTTAGAATGCTGAAACCTGATTGGTGAACTCATTTTGTAAATTTCCCCATCCAGCATAAAATCCAGATCACCTTCAAACTCAAGCGTGAAATCGCCTATTTGCCTGTAAAACAGTGCCGGGTCTTCTAAAATGTATGCTCCTCGCTGGTTTTTAATAATTAACCGAATAAAATCGCCCACAAAAAGCGGCGCATGAAGATATACAATCGAAAACAGTGTGGGATCCTCATTTTTTATCTCATTTGGAAATAAATCTTTACTAATGAGGCTCGCATTATTTATCAAAAGATAACCTGTCCGAAATTTCATAGAATCAACCCTGAAACTCTTTACAAAATCTGCATAATTTGCAAGAGAGAAAAGACCAGGAAGCTGATAAGCGTAAGGCCCAAAATACTGCTTTGCCACCGGTGAGGTTTCCTGCAGGACTTTGTAGGCAATCCCATATAAAAAACCCGTTGCAAACCTGTATTTTTTATTAATAAGACCCGGAGTCTGGCACACAACGTTTGGGGAGGCTGCTATGATTTCTGCTGCCTGTTCAAGCCAGAGTGGTAACCGCAGAGATTTAACGAATTCATTGGCAGTTCCGCCAGGAATTATACCAAAATGATATCTCTCCAGGACTTTTTCAGGAATTGTGTTAAGCACCCTGTGGATTGTGCCATCACCTCCTGCTATTACCAGAATCTGAGAGGAATCATCCTCTGGAACATTGGTTCTTAAAAATTCCTCGTTAATAATTTCTATATTAAAACCATATTTTTTTGAAAATATCTGATAAAGTTTGCTTATCCCACACTGGCTCCGCTGGTCAAATTCAGGATTTGCAAAGATAAATAAAGTTTTCATAGAAGGCCCTTAATTTTATATTATTTTACAGTTAAGCCTCAATACTTGAAATTAGATTATTGATTAAAAACTAATGCCTTATTGACACTTATAAACCGTAAATGTATCATTAGTGTGAAAATAAAAAGGAGGATGTTAAAATGTCATCTAACGTTGGGGAAATTGCTGGACAAATTTGGAATAGCCTCAGCAGTAGCGGAAATAAACCTGTATCTCTCACAACACTTGCTAAAAATATTGACCGCAAAAAGGAAGAAATAGCTCTTGGGGTTGGCTGGTTAGCAAGAGAAGGCAAATTACACATTGAAAATATTGGTGCAACAATAAAAGTTGCTCTTACTAAATAAATATTAAAAAAAATACTGAAAAACTAACCTAGTGATTGTATAATTAATAATATGAAGAAATTTTTAACCATATTGGCAGTTTCACTGTCGTTGAGTGTATTATTAGTTATACAGCGTTCATACTCTGAAACTGCAGAAGACTACTACTATCAAGCTAATTTAAGCCTGACATCAGGAAGAATAAACGAAGCAGTCAGCTATTACAAACAGGCTGCAAATAAGAGGGCTGATTTTTTTGAGGCATACCTGGGGCTATCTATTGCCTACAGGGAGCTTAAAGAATACGACCAGGCTCATGAAGCTATTACAAAAGTTTTAGAGATAAAACCTGATTATTATCAGGTTTATTATAATCTTGGGCTGATTCTGGAAAAACAGGGCAGGAACGCTGAGGCAGTCCAGGCGTATGAAAGATTTTTGGCAAGTGTGCCGGGCGCTGCACGATTTACAGACGTAAAGCAGAGGATACAAAACTTAAAAAAATAAAAATGTCATTGCGAGGAACATTCGCAGAATGTTACGAAGCAATCCATCAACAAGCATAAATTGGGATGGATTGCTTTGTTTCGCTCGCAATGACGTTAATGTTAGATTGCGTTAAGACCTTTTTCGCCTGTTCTTATTCTTACTACCTCTTCAATATTGCTGATAAAAATTTTCCCATCGCCAATATTGCCGGTCTGTGCTTTATCAAGGATTACAGAAATCACTTTTTCAACCAGATCATCGTTTACCACGATTTCCATCTTTACTTTCGGTATAAAAGGTATGTGGTATTCAGCGCCTCTGTAGACTTCTTTGATGCCTTTTTGACGGCCGCTGCCTTTGACTTCGGTTATGGTTATGCCATTAACTCCGATCTCATCAAGCGCTTTTCTTACTTCTTCCAGCTTAAACGGTTTAATTATTGCTTCTATTTTCTTCATATTGTGTATCCTCTCTCGCCATGTTCGCACAGGTCAAGGCCGATATTTTCGCCTTCTTCGCTCACTCTTAGTCCAAGAGTAAGATCCAGAACTTTCATTATAACTAATGTTGCCACAAAAGCAAATATCCAGGTTACAATAACACCTGTAAATTGTGCATCAAGGCTTGCTTCTACTGCAAAAAGCCCTGTTGCAATCATTCCCCAGGTGCTTCCTACTCCATGCACGCCAACCACGTCAAGTGTATCATCATAACCAAATATTGTTTTAAAGTTAACTGCTACATAGCAGATCATTCCTGCTACCAAACCAACAATAATTGCAGCAGTAGGCCCTACAAAGCCGGCTGCCGGGGTTATTGATGCGAGACCTGCAACTGCACCTGTTGCAGCACCCAATACGGTCGGTTTCTTTCTGTGTATCCATTCAACAATCATCCAGGATATTGCTGCAAAAGCTGAAGAAATGTGGGTTACAACTATCGCATTTACGGCTGTTGCATTAGCAGCCAAACTGCTTCCGCCGTTAAATCCGAACCAGCCAAACCATAGCAACCCTGTACCCAGAATAGTTAATACAAGGTTATGGGGTGGCATTGGTACTGTTGAGTAGTCTTTTCTTTTTCCTACCATAAGAGCGGCTGCAAGCGCGGCTGCACCGGATGAAATATGGACTACCAGACCGCCCGCAAAATCAAGAACACCCATGTTGCGGAGCCATCCGTTTTCACCCCATACCCAATGGACGATTGGCGCATAAACAAAGGTTAACCATAAAACAAGAAATAAAATATATGTCTTGAATTTAAACCTTTCAGCAAAAGCGCCTGTAATAAGCGCAGGAGTTATGATTGCAAACATCATCTGAAAAAGCATAAATGCCTGGTGGGGAACTGTCGCTGAATATGTAGGATTGGGTTCAAGGCCTACGCCGGCCAACCCTGCCCAGGTAAGATTACCTATAACATGACCTATATCCGGCCCAAAAGCAAGACTGTAGCCATATAGAACCCAGACAACAGTGGCAACACCCATAGCAATGAAGCTATGCATTATTGTGCCGAGCACGTTTTTCCTTCTAACCATACCACCGTAGAAAAGGGCAAGCCCTGGTGTCATTAAAAGCACCAGGGCACTGGAGATAAGTATCCAGACTGTATCAGCTTGGTTTATCTGGTCAACAAGATCATTCATTTGTTTATCCTTTCTTTTTAATTATTAAATCGCAGTGAGGCCTCTTTCGCCTGTACGTATTCTAATTACCTCTTCAATATTGCTGACAAAGATTTTCCCATCACCGATGTTGCCTGTTTGGGCTTTGTCCTGGACTACGGAAATCACTTTATCAACCATGTCATCGTTTACCACGATTTCCATCTTGATTTTCTGAATAAAAGGTATGTGGTACTCAGCGCCTCTGTATACTTCCTTAATGCCTTTTTGTCGGCCGCTGCCTTTGACTTCGGTTATGGTAATACCATTTACGTCAATCTCATCGAGCGCTTTTCTTACTTCTTCCAATTTAAACGGTTTAATTATTGCTTCTATTTTTTTCATTTTATGTTTCTCCTTAATTAACTTGTGTATCCTCTTTCGCCGTGTTCGCAAAGGTCAAGGCCGATGTTTTCACCTTCTTCAGTTACTCTTAAGCCCATAGTCATATCAAGTATTTTCAGTATTATTACAGTTAGGGTGAATGCAAATACCCACGCCACGATAACACTTATAAACTGTGCGCTAAGGCTGGCTGTTGCAGCAAATATACCTGTAGCTATTGCCCCCCAGGTACCGCCTACGCCGTGAACTCCCACAACATCGAGGGAATCATCGTAACGCAAAATAGATTTTAAATTCACTGCCATATAACACAAAATGCCTGCAACTGCGCCTATGGCTATTGAGGCCATTGGTCCCACAAAGCCTGCTGCCGGAGTAATTGCAACTAAACCTGCAACTGCGCCTGATGCTGCTCCAAGAGCTGTTGGTTTTTTCTTATACATCCATTCAGCGAAAAGCCATCCTAACAAAGCTGCTGCTGTGGCAATATGAGTAACTACAAAAGCGCTTGACGCTAAACCATCAGAAGCAAGCGCACTTCCTGCATTAAAACCGAACCATCCAAACCAGAGCAGTGCAGCTCCCAGTAGTGTTAATACAAGGTTGTGTGGTGGCATTGGTTTTTGACCGTAGTCTTTTCTTTTTCCCACCATAAGTGCTGCTGCAAGAGCTGCTGCACCGGATGAAATATGTACAACCAGGCCGCCTGCAAAGTCAAGAGCACCGAGTTTTGCGCCTATCCAGCCTCCGCCCCACACCCAATGGGCTAAAGGACAATATACGACTGTTACCCAGATCACGAGGAAAAACAGGTATGTGCTGAATTTAAACCTTTCAGCAAACGCTCCTGTAATAAGAGCGGGTGTAATAATGGCAAACATTAACTGAAAAGCCATAAATACATAGTGCGGAACAGTTGTTCCATAAGGGCCAGGAGTCATCCCAACTCCATTAAGGCCGAGATAGTCCAGTCCTCCAATAAGTGAGCCAATGTCTGGGCCGAATGCAAGGGTATATCCCCACAATACCCACACTATAGTAACGACTGCCAGCGAAACAAAGCTCTGCATAATTGTGCCTAAAATGTTCTTGCTTCTTACCATCCCGCCATAGAAAAGGGCAAGACCGGGCGTCATAAGCATTACAAGGGCAGTTGAAACCAGCATCCACGCTGTATCGCCTTTGTCGATTTGTGTAATTGTCGGATCCATGTGTTTTCTCCTTTTTCTTTATTTAAAACATTACTTGTGTCATTAAACCAAGACGGTTGCTGTCTTTGCCTGTTTTTGAATCAATATATGAATAATTGACCATCAACAGGAGATTTTGTGTGAAAAGATAATTTGAACCTAATGTATATGCGGTAGTTGCGTCGCTATTGATTTTTGAATGTGGATCAAAAATATCTACCCTGCTAAGAAGCTGGAGTTTATCATTGTGCTGATATTTGACGTCGGTATACCAGCCTTCGCCTCTATTAGCAGACTGAGTTGAACCATTCAAAGTCATATATTCACCTTTTACGGTAAATTTGCCTAACGCATAGCTGGCGTGTGCGCCGTAACCGTTAAGGTTATTAGATGCATTGCTTCCGTCCAGCCAGCTTCCGCCTAACTGTAAGTCTCCAAGCTCAGGATTTTTATGAAAAGGCTTAATAGTAGCCTGGGAAACCAAAGTCATTCCTCTTTTGGTGTCGGTAGTGTTTCTGCCGTTTCCGTTATAAACGCCGGCTTTGTAATTTAATAATCCCCAGTTTCCTTCTGTCTTGACACCGGAGTCATAGCCTTGTCCGATGCTATTGGCTATTTGGGAATATTCAATGAAGTCAACATCCATAGGGCTCATTGCCGCTTCAATACCGAACGGAACCGCTGTCTGCCCTAAATACACGTCATGATGGGGAATGATATCAGTCTTAAAATAGGCATCTTCAAGAAGGCTGCCTGCTGTGGTATTATCAAAGCGCCTTGTAGGAACAAGTTTAGCTTTGTAATCAACGTGTTCATGCATTTTGCCTGTAAAATTTATTTCTCCCCATGGAAGGCTGAAATTTGAAGGTGTTGCATGGTCGCCTTTCTGTATATTTCCGTAAAATACAGTTTGTAATCCGCCCGTGACCTTGAAATCTTCCCCGTAATTAAAGCCCCAGAGCTTTTTGTTTTTTTCGTTTTCTTCAATGGCAGTAACCTGGCCTTTTAACACTGTGATACTAGCTTGTAGCTTCTCAATTTCAGCGACTAAATCCTGCTTGTTTAAATCCTGCTTGTTCGTCTCAATTTTTGCTTTTTCAGCCTGGTTTTTTGTGGTGTTGAGGTCGCTTAACGCAATGCTTTCTGCATTCACGGGTAATGTAAACGCAAGGCCAGCTAACATTGTCCCAATAAGGACGGTGTTTTTTAGTTTTCTGTTCATTTTTCCTTCTCTCCTACTCAAACTAGAAAGCCTGTAAACTTTTCTTTTTGATTTACAGGCTTTTGTACTTCTACTCTAAAAAATAAATTAAATATACGACCTGCAAACCAGAATCTGCTGCTTCTGCTGCTGTTGCTGGTTTGTTTTCTGGGTATTCTGTTTGTTTTGTAAATTGATCAACATAAAACTCACTATATAGCATGATTAAATTCTAGTTAAGTGTAGAAGCAACAATTATGAAGTTAAGTAAAACTAGCCGTTTTATAACAAAATCCTGCCATTTTTTTAATAACCCATAAAAAATGTGGAAGGGTAAAATATGATTTTTTCAAATTTGAATTCAAAAAGTAAAAAAAATGGAAGGATTTTTCAAAAAACAAGATTTTATTCAACAAATAATACAATAAATTTTACAAAACTTAACATTTATCGCAATAAAAAATTGCCCCGAAAAGACTGTTTTTCGGGGCAATTTCTATGTTTAAACTGATGTATTTCTTACTTGCTAAGAATATTCTTCTTGTTTATAGCTCCTGGCACATTCTGCCAGTTAGCTGCCATTATTTTTTTGAACGCTTTAAGCGCTGTATCTTCAAGTTCGCCTAATTCTTCAGCTCTCATGATAAGTTCTCTAAGGGGTAATAATGCTCTCTGATCTCTGAGTACGCCAAGTGCTGCGGCTGCGCCTGCTCTAACGAGTTCATTTTCTGACTCATTCTGTAATACTTCAATAAGTGCAGGAACTGCTTTTGTGTCATCGAGTTTTCCGAGTGATGTGACTGCGTAAATTCTTACGTTTACCCACTCATCTTTAAGCATTCCGATTACATGCTCAACTGCTTTTTTGTCGCCAAGTTCTCCAAGAGCTCTAGTAGCGTCACAGCGGACGTTTACTTTTTCATGGGTTAATGAGGAGATCAAGGCATCCACTGCTATATCACCGATTTCTATAAGGGCATCGGTGGAAGTGATGCAAACCTGACTGTTTTCATCATTAAGAGCTTCAACTAACGGGGTAACTACTTCTTCACCGCCGAGTCTACCGAGTGCACGAGCTGCACGTACTCTTACGTCTACGTTTCTGTCTTCTCTTAAAGATTCAATTAAAGGAGTTACTGCTTCGGCATCGCCTAATTCACCGAGTGCTCTGGCGGCATAAAGTCTTACGGAACCATTTTTATCGTTCTTTAATACATCAATTAACGGTTCAACTGCTGATGGGTTTCCCATTTCGCCAAGTAATCTGGCTGCGTTGTAGCGAACTTTTTCAGAGTTACTATGTCTAAGATCATGAAT
>MFRL01000005.1 GCA_001784565.1 Candidatus Melainabacteria bacterium GWF2_37_15 | reverse complement strand
GCCGCTTTCCTGCATATTGCTTGATATTGACTATTTTAAAGTAGTTAATGATATTTACGGTTATGACTGGGGCGATGTTCTTCTTAAGCAAATAACAGAAATCCTTAAACGCCGCGCAAGAAAAGAAGACGTTTTAACAAGATACGGCGATGAGGAATTTATTCTTGTATTACCCAACACTAACGAAGAAAACGCAAAAATATTTGCTGAAAGAATTAGAAAAGACATTGAAGAAATGGAATTTATTCCTGAAGGCGAAGATGAAAAGCACCCAATCACTATAAGCGGCGGAATCGCCAGCTATCCTTTCCTTATGGAAGCAGAAGAAAACACCAACACCATAATTAGATACGCAGAGCATGCGCTCTATGCCGCTAAAAAACGCGGGAAAAACCAGATGGTATTATTCTCAGAGATGAATCTTGAAATCTAAAATAAGCATAATCATACCTGTCTATAACGAAATCAACACACTGGAAACAATGCTCAACAAAGTAGAGCATGCTTCAATGTGCTCTTTAGAGAAAGAAGTTATTTTGGTTGATGATGGCTCAACTGACGGATCTCGTAAACTCTTAAAGAAAATTGAAGATCAAAACAAACATAAAGTTTTCTTTCATTCAAAAAACATGGGCAAAGGCGCTGCAATAAGAACAGCCCTGTATTATGCAACAGGCGACGTAATAGTTATACAGGATGCTGATCTTGAATATGACCCGAATGAATATGACGACCTGATAAAGCTTATACTTGAAGACAAAGCTGATGTTGTATACGGCTCCAGGCTTTCCGGCGGCAAGCCTTCACGCGCGTTTAAATTTACTCATTTAGTAGGCAATAAATTCCTCACTTTATTAACAAATATACTGTATGATTCAACCCTCACCGACATGGAAACCTGCTACAAAGCGTTCAGGTCTGATGTAATAAAAAACATAACAATCAAGTCAAACAGGTTTGAATTTGAGCCGGAAATAACCGCAAAAGTATTAAAAAGAAAATATCACCTTTATGAGACTCCAATTTCCTATTATGGAAGGGATTTTCATGAAGGAAAGAAAATAACCTGGAAAGACGGGATTACTGCACTTATTGCGCTGGTCTGGTTTAGGTTTTTTGATTAAATCCTTGCCAACAAAATCCCACTTTGTTTATATTCCCACTCTTGAACTATTCCCACAAAATGATATAATAATATTAACGTCAAGATTGGGACTTAAGCCATGGCAACAGTAAAAAAAATAGTAAGACCAGATACCAAAGGCAGAATCACTCTTGGGAAATTAGCTGAAAATGTTAGCAGTTTTGAGATTATTGTGGAAAATGGAAAAATAATTTTGGAACCTCTGATTGAAATTCCCGCACGTGAGCTTTGGTTGTATAAAAACCCCGAAGCTCTTGCATCTTTAGAAAAAGGTGTCTCTGAAGCAAAAGCAGGAAAAGTTAAATCCAGGGGAAGTTTTGCAAAGTATTTAAACGAGGACGATCCCGACTAATGTTTGAATTAAATTTTTCTGAAACTGCTGACAAACAAATGGATGAACTGGAAAACAATCCCCACTTAAAAAAAAGATTAAAAGCAGTTAATAAAGCACTGGCTTATTTAGAAAAAAATCCTCGTCATAAAAGTTTAAATACCCACAAATTTACATCTATGTCGCAAAAATTAGGCATTGAAGTATTTGAAGCATACGCCGAAAATAACACGCCTGGGGCATATAGAATATTCTGGTGTTATGGTCCAACTAAAAGAGAACTAACAATTCTTACCATTACCCCACATCCATAAACTTGATAATAACCAATAAAAAAATGCCGAGACACAGAACAATTATCAAAGCTAGCTGCTTTACTATATACTACAATTCAGTATAAAAAATAAAACTTTGAGTTTTATATATTAAAATGAAGCATTTTCTTAATTTACTTATTATGATACTTGTTTTAGGAACTGGAGTCAGCTCAAAGGCAGAAACAATTAATACCAGCATAAAACGAGATATTTTTAATGTACTTGTAGATAGCAAATGTGTCCCTTGGAGCCCAAAGGCAAACAAATCAATGCTTTATGGAATTAAAAAACGTGATCGTCACGCTTCTCCAACAATCTTTAAAGTAAAACCGGGAAAGGAATTAATCATTCAAAATGTGTCAGGGGATGTATACGCTGACTGGCCAGGTCATAATGAAAGAAAAACAGACGCCAACGGCTACTCAAAAACTCTGAATACGTATGCAGGAATTTTACCCTCCTCTTATATTGATGAACAAATTAATCACATGGCTCTTATCGGAACATTTGCAAATAGGAAAGGCGTTATTGTAGGGACTCCTTTTTTCATTGGCAACGGGCCAATTAATTTAATAGTGCCAGAAGGCGCAGAACAATTACAATTGGGAATTAATGATAATTTATTTAAAGACAATCACGGCTTATTTGAAGTAAATATCAATATTGATAATTAACTGTGCCAAAAACATAAACCCCCAAACCCCCACCAATAAAAAATGCCGAGGCACAGAATTGAACTGTGGACACACGGATTTTCAGTCCGTTGCTCTACCAACTGAGCTACCCCGGCAAGTTATAGACATAATTGTCTATATCATTAAAATAATACTACAATCATTGTTTTAGTCAAACGAGTTTTTTGGCGGGTGGGGTGCTTGCAGCACCTCACCCGCTTTTAAGGAGGCGTGGCTACGCCACGCCTCCTTAAAAAACAAAAAAGTCTTACAACTAGCGATAGAGGAAAAAATACTATATCATGAAAAAATGAAATATTTTTTGATGTTAATTCTTATATTCTTTTGCTGGGCTCAGTCAGCAGCGGCGCTTGAGCTGCAATTCCCTGTTTCCTGCCAGTTAAATGAAAACTGCTGGATTATAAGCTCTGATGAAAAAGGAACCGACATTGTTATAAAATCCCTGCTGGATATTGAAAAAGGAGTGCCTGTTCTTGCTGCGCAGGATGGGACTGTTATCCTTGTTAAAAATGATATTAAAAATAAAACATTCTATGGAAATTCAGTGGTAATACAGCATACTAACGGCTGGAAAACTATCTACAGTCATCTGAAACCCAACAGTATCAATTTAAAAAAAGGTGATTTTGCACGAAAAGGATCTCAAATAGCTGAACTGGGAATGTCAGGAAAAACCGACTTTCCTCTCCTGCATTTTGTGGTATTTAAAGGAGATAAGTTCTTTCCCCCTTCCTGGGATTCTTTAATAAAGGATGATTTAAAGGTTAGCGACATTGTTATAGCAAATATTGGCATCAGCACTACAAACCCAGACATTAAAAGCATTAAAAAAGGCGACTATGAAGGCCTTGAATTACTTAATGACAGTCCCTCCCTTTATATGTGGGCTTATGGTTTTAAATTTAAAACCGGGGATTTTTTAAAGTTTAGTTTAAAGAATCCTGACAATGAAAAAATCCTTGATAAAGTGGTTAAAGTAAATGGAGATTTTAAAGAAACATTCTTCTCTGTGGAAAAACCCAAAGAAGCTGAAAACTGGAAAACAGGGACTTATACGGCAAAACTAGAGTTTATAAGAACCGGAGCAAATATTGCTAATAACTATGTTTTTAGCTTTAATATTAAGGAACCGGAAAAACCCGTGGATAAAGAAGCACTGAAAAAGGAAGAAGAAGAAAAGGAAATAAAACGAGTAAACACCCAAAAAAGAAAACAGTATTTTTTATATAAAAGATTATATGATCAGGGCAAACTGCCGGATACCGTTCCTCAAAACGTCAAAGACACCCTTAAAAGGCTTCCCAGCACCCTACCCGAAGAAGAATAACAGCGGAGGAAAACAATGAAAGTCCTTATATATGGAGGAGGAGCAAGAGAACACGCTCTTGCCTGGAAAATCAAACAATCACCTCTTCTTGAAAAATTATACTTATACAAGCCAAATGATGGCTTTGCTGCCCTTGGAGAAGTTATAAACGCTGAAAACAATGAAACCCTTGCAAAAATTTCAAAAGAAAAAAACATTGACCTTCTTGTTGTTGGGCCGGAGGATCCTTTAGTTGCCGGAATAGTTGATGAATTCAAAAAAGTCGGAATCCCCGCGATAGGTGCAGACAAAAAATGGGCTATGCTTGAAGGCTCCAAAGCCTATGCCAAAGAATTTATGCAAAGAAATAACATCCCAACAGCCAAATATGAAGCTATAAGCAGCAAAAAAGACCTTTATTCCGTACTGGAAAAGTTTACTATCCCTGTAGTACTAAAAGCTGACGGCTTAGCCGCCGGCAAAGGTGTGTATATTGCAACCAGCAGAATTGATGCTGAAATGACTTTAAAGGAATTTCTTGAAGGTAAATTTGGTGAAGCTTCAGGAAAAGTTATTGTGGAAGAATTCCTGGAAGGCCCTGAAATATCCTTAATCTCTTTATGGGATGGCAACACCCTGCTTCCTTTTATTCCTGCAAGAGACTATAAAAAGCTTAATGATGGCAACCAGGGCCCCAACACAGGAGGCATGGGCGCATATTGCCCGGTTTCTCTCACAGCAGATGAATACAAAAACATTGAGGAATACCTTAAAAAACTTGAGCAAGCTTTGAAAAATGAGCAGGCTGACTTTACAGGAGTAATTTATTCCGGCCTTATTTTGACACCTCAAGGAATAAAGGTTCTTGAATACAATATGAGGTTTGGTGATCCTGAAACTCAGCCTTTATTAATGCATCTTGACAGCGATTTACTTAAAGTTTTCAAAATGGCTGTAAATAAAGAGCTGGATAAAGTTGATCTTAAATGGAAAAAAGGGCAATCTTTCTGTGTAGTAGTAGCAGCAGATGGTTATCCTGAAAATCCCAAAAAAGGCGGAGCAATAACAAATGTTGAACAAATTATCCAAAACCATGGAGTAAATGTATTTTTTGCAGGAGTAAAAAAAGAAGGAAATAACCTTGTTGCGAGCGGAGGAAGAGTTCTTTCAATTTGCCAGAGCGGCCCCTGCGCTCAGAAATATATTTATGATGCGCTCCTGGAGCTGGATTTTAGCGACAAAGTTTACAGAAAAGACATTGGAGAAGTAAGCCTGCAAAAAAAAGATTGTACATGCGATTATGAGTAGAGGTTGCAACAAATGCCTGGACAATAATTCCTCAATTCTGGAAAAAGTGGAAATTATAAATCATTTTCAGCCTATTATATCTGTTACAAAGAATATGCTTATCGGCTATGAAAGCCTATGCCGTGGGCTTTGCAAACACTGCGGCCATATAATTCCGCCGCTGGAGCTGTTTAAAAGGTTAAAAGATGAAAATGAATTATTTAACCTTGATTTAAAAGCCAGAAAAAATGCAATAAAGTTTTTTAATAAAATTTTAGCTAATAATAACGAGCTTCTTTTGTTTTTAAACTTTGATGCAAGCCTCATTGAACAAAGAATAGATTCTCCTGAAACAATTCTTGATTTTTGCAAAAATACAAATGTCAGGCCTAATAATCTGGTTATTGAGATAACTGAGTCCAGACCTTGTAACCTGGACAAACTAATAGATTTTGTTGAAAATTGCAGGAAATATGGTTTCTTAATCGCCTTGGATGATGTTGGAACAGGATATTCCAACTTTGACAGAATTTCAGCAATAAAACCTGATATTATCAAACTTGACAGAACAATAATAGAAAACCTTGATAAAGATTATCATAAGAAAGTTATTTTCCGGTCAATGTCGAGGCTTGCCGGAAAAATGGGAATTCTGCTCCTTGCAGAGGGCGTGGAAACACAAAATGAGGTTTTGTATTCAGTAGAATTAGGAGCCGACCTTTTACAGGGATTTTATTTTTCTAAACCTATGGAAATCAACCCTGATTCTCAGCCGGATTTACAGGATAAACTGTCATATATAGAAAACCTGTATAAGGAATACAAAATTAACAAAATAAAGGAATTAAAAGAAAAACATCAGGTCTATGATAAAACAATAAATTTAATTTCAAATTATCTTTCAGACAAAACAGAACCTGATTTTGATAAATTGTTGGGAGATTCTGCCGATAAGTATGACTTTATAGAATCCTTATACGTAATAGATACCAATGGGATTCAAGTTACAGATTCTCATCTGAATCATAATTTATGTAAAATAAAACCTAAAATTTACAAAATATTTAAAAAAGGTGATTCACACTATTACAAAGAATATTTTTATCTTTTGTTGGAAAAAATTTTAGACAAATTTACAACGAATGCATATTTCTCTCATATTACAGGAGGGCTTTGTAAAACAATATCCATAAGATTTGACTCAAAAAGCAAAGAAGAATATATATTATGTATGAATATAAAGGAAATTTAGAAAATGAAAAAAGTTGTAATAATTGCGGGCTCTGAAAGTGACAGAACCTTTGTTGAACCTGCATTAAAACTTGCAGAAGAATTAAAAATCGAAACAGAATTTAAAATTTATTCAGCACACAGGAACCTTGAAGAACTACTAGAATATTTAACTGAGCTGGAAAAAGTTAATAAAACAAAAGTTATTATTGCTGTTGCAGGTCTTTCTGCGGCACTGCCCGGCGTGGTAGCAGCAAAAGTTAAAATTCCTGTTATCGGAGTTCCAAGAGATACCGGGCCTTTAAATGGAGTTGATGCTTTGTTATCAATAGCTCAAATGCCAAAAGGAGTGCCTGTTGCCACAATGGCAATCGGAAGTCATGGCATGCTTAATGCAATTCACTTTGCCTCAAGAATTTTAAACCTGTAACCTACTCCGTAAACAGTTTCAACCAGATCCCCATAATCCTTTAATTTTTTTCTTATCCTGTTTACCAGTATATCTATGGCTCTATCACTGCGATTACTATCATTTTCATAAATATATTGAAAGATTTGCTCTCTTTTAAAAACTTTTCCTTGGTTACTTGCTAAAAAATATAAAAGCCGGAATTCCAAAGGAGTAAAATCTATGAGTTTATTTTTTAAATAAACTTCATATTGTGCAGGGTTAATTTCCATTTCATTAAATTTAATAATTTCATTCTTTTCAACATTTGATTTAAACATTAAACAGGCCTTTATCCGAGCTATAAGAATTTTTTCATTGAAAGGCTTTGTTATATAGTCAGAACACCCAAAATTAAATGCATTCAATATATCATATTCATCTGTTCTTGAAGTAAGGATTATAATAGGAATATGTGCAGTTTCAGGATTATCCCTCAATTTTTTACACAACTGAAGCCCGCTCAAATCAGGCAGCATAAGGTCCATTAAAATCAAATCAGGTTTGCTTTTATATATTTCATTCAAAGCATTAATGCCTGAATAAAACTTTTGAACTTCAAACCCTTCCCTGGAAAGTATATCACTTAAAAGGTCCAGCATATCCTGTTCATCTTCGAGAATAAAAATTTTTTCTTTCATTTCTTTTCTTGATTAACTGCTATATATGTTAAAAAAATAAACAAACTAAAAATTGTTATAGACAAAATATATTTATAACAAAGTAATCAAGACAGATCCTTAGTTTATAATATTTTTTTCACATTCTGTATTATAAACTAAACACATTATAAACTAAAATAAATTTTTATCTTCTTTTTGTTGAGGCTTTGATTCGGGCAATAGCTCTTGCTAAAGCAATCTGAGCTCTGTCTACATCTATATCAGCAGTTCCTTTTCTTAGCCTTGCTTCCGCTCTTTCCTTTGCCGCTTTTGCTCTTGTTATATCTATCTGCTCTCCAAGCTCTGCTGTATCTGAAAGAACAGTAATAATATTATCTTTTACCTGGATAACTCCACCTATCGTAGAAACATATTCCTTTTTACTTTCTTTTATATATTCTGTAACCCCAATATCAAGGTCTGTCATATATGGAATATGATCCGGCAAAATTCCAAACTCCCCTGTTATACTCTTTGAATACACAGCATCTACCTGCTCATCAACAAGAATTTTTTGAGGAGTAATTATTTTTAACTGAAGCTTTTTGGAAAGTTTATCAGACATTTGCAAGACTTCCTGCTTTTTCTATAACTTCTTCTATTGTCCCTACCATATAAAAGGCCTGTTCGGGAATATCATCGTACTTTCCTTCAAGTATTTCCCTGAATCCTTTTATTGTATCCTCAAGTTTTACATATTTACCCGGAGTGCCGGTAAACGTTTCTGCAACAAAGAAAGGCTGGCTAAGGAATCTCTGGATTTTTCTTGCACGAGAAACAATTATTTTGTCATCTTCTGACAATTCATCCATGCCAAGTATCGCAATTATATCCTGTAAGTCCTTATAACGTTGTAGAACCTGCTGAACACCACGTGCGGTATTATAATGCTCATCTCCGATTACTCTCGGGTCAAGCACACGGCTTGTACTTGAAAGAGGATCAACAGCCGGATAAATTCCCAATTCTGATATTTGCCTTGAAAGAACGGTCGAAGCATCCAAAAAAGAGAATGTTGTCGCCGGTGCAGGATCGGTTAAATCGTCAGCTGGCACATAAATTGCCTGAACTGAAGTAATTGAACCTTCTTTTGTACTGGTAATTCTTTCCTGGAGTTCTCCCATCTCGGTCGCAAGTGTAGGCTGGTATCCTACAGCACTCGGCATCCGACCAAGAAGCGCTGACACTTCAGAACCCGCCTGGGTAAACCTGAAAATATTATCAATAAACAACAGTACATCCTGCTTTGCAATATCCCTGAAGTATTCAGCAACAGTAAGAGCAGTAAGGCCAACCCTCATTCTTGCTCCCGGAGGCTCGTTCATCTGGCCATAAACCAGAGCAACCTTGTCAATAACGCCTGATTCCTTCATTTCTTTCCAGAGGTCGTTTCCTTCCCTTGTTCTTTCTCCTACACCGCCGAATACTGACACGCCGCCGTGTTCCTGAGCAATGTTATGAATTAATTCCATAATAACAACGGTTTTTCCAACACCAGCACCACCAAAAAGCCCTACTTTCCCGCCTTTTGGGTATGGCTCAAGAAGGTCAATAACCTTAATTCCTGTTTCAAAAATCTCTACATCTGTACTTTGATCTTTTAATGTAGGAGCCGGACGGTGAATAGGATATCTAATATCGCTGTGTATTGGCGCACCTTCGTCTACCGGATTACCAAGAACATTTAAAATCCTGCCAAGTGTAACTTCTCCTACAGGGACAGTAATTGGAGCGCCTGTATTTATTACTTCCATGCCTCTTTTTAAGCCGTCTGTTCTGGACATTGCAACAGACCTGACCCTATTATCCCCTAGCAACTGCTGAGCTTCCAGCACCAAATCAGGATTTTCCGCGTCCTCAAAAGCATTTTTTATAATTAAAGCATCATAGATTTCAGGTAACTGCCCTGCCGGGAATTCCACGTCTACTACCGGACCTATAACCTGTGTTATTATACCTTTTGTTTTTTCTTCTATAGCGTTGCTCATTTTATTTCCCCATTTTCTCCAATTATTTATACTTTACATATTTTTTAACTTATACGCAATTCTGTTACAGTTATTTCATCTATATTCTCTACAAAAACCATATAATTAACCATTTTTTTCAAGGATTCAGGCACACTAACTTCGCTTGTTTCAGTAATTATAAGCTTTCCGGCCTTTGCAATCCGTAACAAATCAACTGACGGAATTTCTTCTATGTAAACCACGTCTGGCGACTGGAAATTAACAAATTTTAACGCTTTCTCAATATTAAACCCGACTGCTTCATTCATTTCACACTGCGTAACACCATTTAAATCATACTTTGCAATAGATTCCAGTGTCATTATATTTTTTTTGCTGCTATCAAGTGAATTAAGTATGGAATAAGCCACAAAGCTTTTCCCGCTTAATTCCGGCCCCGCAATCAATATAATACCCGGCTCATCAATGTTAACATCAAGCTGTAATTCTTTAACAGTTTTTGGAGGCTTATACAGTTTAACCGTTATCCTCTCACCTTTTGTACAGGGGAAAGCTGAAACAACACACGTAATATCACCATGCTTAAACTTACCCAGCTGCGGAACATCCACAACAGCTACATCAAGCCCTGCCATGTTTTTTAAATGCGACACCATCAGCGGAGCAAGCAGCCTTGGAACACTGCCCTTTTCCTGTATAATACCAGGTTTTCTGAATTTCACACTCAATTCTTCAAATATAATCTCAAAAATCCCGTCCTGTATCGCCTGAGAAATAACAGAATTTATTATAGTTTGCTCATTTGTCCAGTCAGAGACTTCGTTTTCTTTTTCCAATTCTTTATGAAAATAAAACTTATCTATGTACTCTAAAACAAGGCGTTCCGAGCAAATTATCGGCTCTATCTGGCAACTGACACATTTTATCAAATTATTTAATGCAAAAAGGTCAAGTGGGTCGGCCATTGCTATTGTTAAAGTGTTTTCTATCTTAAAAAGCGGCAGGATTTTGTATTTTCTGGCGTCTTCTGCTGAAATAAAATCCAGACATTTTTCATCAAGCGAATAATCTTCGAGATTGACATACGGGATATGCAGATTATCTTGAATAAACTTTAAAAACGCTTCTTCGCTGATTAATTTTTCTTCTATAAGCAACTGGGCAAGGTTTTGTTTGTTTTTTACAGATAATTCCTCAACCCTTGCCAAATCCTCGACAGAAACCAGTCCCTCCCTCACAAGGTCATGTTTTAATTTTTCTATTGTTTTATTGGAAATATAATCAACCATAATTTTTAATGTAAATTTCCTCAATTAACACACTTACAACAGCCGCACCAGCCGGCGCAAGAATCAACCCGGGCACCCCAAAAAACATCACGCCTACAAATAACGCCAAAATCAGGGTTAGAGGGTGAATATTTAGAAATTTCCCAAACACAAATGGCCGCACAAAATTATCAACAAGCCATTCCACCACTAAATACACTACTAACGCCCAGATCGCAAGTATAGGCTGTTGAGCCAGAGCTACAAGCACTATAATTACAGCAGCTATTATAGGCCCTACTATAGGAATCAACTCCAATACCGCAGCAAGAGAACCCAGTATCAATGAAAATTCCACTCCTATCAAAGCCAAACCCACGCTAACAAGCAAACCCAGGACAAAAATAATAATAACCTGGCTTACAACATATCCCCCTACTTTTTTGGAAATTATGCAAAAAATTTCTTTTGTTTTTTCCCTTATTGCAGGTGGAAAAAGCCTCAAGCTTTTTTCTGTTAACTGCTTTTTATCAATCAGCATATATAGTGTGACGGTTATTGTTGTTAAAAGAAAGGCAATTGCTGTAAGGAAATTTTTAGTAAGCCCAATTGAGCCTGTTATGATATTTTGTCCCAAAGATGAAGCAAACGACATAATCTGAGAAACATTCGGCAAAATACCAGCCTGCTCAATGGATGCAATCCATTTATCAATGCCCAGCGTGTAGTTTTTTATTTCCTCCCAATAAACAGGTACTCTTTCCAGAAACAAAAGGATTTGTTGTATAAAAATATTCAAAAACGGGATAAAAAACAATAAAAGGGTTAAAAGCAAACCGCCACAAACTACAATAAGAGAATATTTCCGTGGTATTTTTTTACTCAAGCCCTCCACCAGTGGGTCAATTGCGCTCGCCAGAATAAACCCGGCGAAAAACACTATAAGGAGTTGCTGGATTTTATAAAGAAAGAAAACCAGCAACACAACGAAGGTGTAGAGAATCAGGTTTTTAAATATATTGTAATTATTTTGCATAACAGGATTATTCTATCATATTTTTAATTAAACGTAGGGTGCGCTATTGCGCACCGATGCCAAACTTAAAACCAACCCCCCCCCAAATTGTCATTGCGAGAAGCGCCTGCAGGGCGCAACGTGGCAATCTGGCCAAGCAACAACCCTAATCGTCATGCTGAACTTGTTTCAGCATCTATCCAGCCTGGAATGTTTCTTGTTCATTTTCTTTTTTGAACGCAAAAAAGAAAACGAACCAAAAGAAAAAACTGAGTCGCTTCGCTCCACTCCGCTGCGCTACGTATTATCAGGGGCTCCGCCCCCGAACCCCCACTAGCTGACTTTGCCAGCTTTTGGAAAAAAATCATATTTTTTGTTTTTTTGTAAACAACATTCATGTGTTTTATTTGACAATTAGGCCTGTCAAGTAAAAAAACTTATGTAAAATATAATTCTTAAAATATGCACCTATTTATTGACTAACAAAATAAATTCATACTATATTTAAACAAAATGAGAACCTTGACAATTTAAAAAAGGGAAGCCCGCTCCCCCCAAACCAGAGGAGGAAAAAATGGAAGGAATCCGTTGTTTGTTAGTAACTTCAAGACTGCTAAAGTGTAGCACCTTGATTTAGTAATACACTCGGGGAGTAACCAATATGCTAATCGGCGATTGGATTCACTTACTAATAACAGCCCTAGATATTCTAAGGCTGCTACTGGAATTGATGTTCTAGTTTTAGTTTGTTGAACTTTGGGCTTGTCAATGGGGGTAGTTGTTTTTTAGCGATTACTCTACCTCCTGCGACTCCCTTAGAGTAGTATTTATAACATCAACTATCAACTTGATAAAGTCAACATATGTTGATCAACTATTTGTTGTTTATTATATAAACTATTCAGAAAAGGGCAATAAGTTAACATTCTAAAAATTACTCTTTTCTATAGAATAAATTATCTAATTTATCAAAATATTTAACGGGGGTTCGGGGGCAGAGCCCAATGTCGTCAACTTAAGAAAAAAGATGGAATATATTAATAAAAGGGAAGAGGTCAAATGATAAAAAAACAATAAACTTACTAAATAAATTGCA
>MFRL01000004.1:38144-51613 GCA_001784565.1 Candidatus Melainabacteria bacterium GWF2_37_15 | reverse complement strand
AATTGAAATTCAGTTAATTGGAACATTATTATCGGTTTCATCCGCACTTTTTGTTGGAATAATTATACGAGAAATTATGCTTAAATTATAAATAAGCCTTAATCTTCTCCAAAACTTCATTTATATCAAAAGGTTTTGTTATATATTCATCTGCGCCTGTTTCTTCCCCGATTATACGGTCTTCTTCCTGCGACCTGGCTGTTACCATAAGAATTGGAATATTTTTATATTTTGCATCAAACTTTAAAAGCCTGGATACTTTATAACCATTGATTTTAGGCATCATGACATCCAGCAGCATAATGTCGGGCTTATATTCTTTAGCCAATCTAAGAGCTTCTTCCCCGTCAAAGGCTGTGAGACACTTGTATCCCTCGCTTTCAACCAGAAATTTTATGGTTTCTACTATATCCGGTTCGTCATCTGCTATTAATATCACTTTTTGCATATATTCCAACTCTTTCTGCTAGTTCTTTGAAGGTATCATAAAAGCAAACTCACTTCCCTTGCCAAATTCACTTTTCACCCATATTTCTCCTTTATGTGCTTCCACCAGCTGTTTTGCAATAGGCAAACCAAGCCCTGTCCCTCCAACTTTCCTGTTCAGAGAGCTCTCTATTTGCTGGAACTTATCAAATACCTTTGATAAGTCTTCATCTTTTATGCCTATTCCCGTGTCTATCACGCTTACTTTTACTGAATTATCAATTTCTTCAACCATAACACTGATTCTACCATTTTCAGGAGTAAATTTTATTGCATTTGAAACCAAATTAGACACAATTTGCTCAATTCTGCCGGAATCCCCGTAAATTGTAAACTCCTCTTTCTCTGCTTGAAGAATAATATTGATATTTTTCTTTTGCGCAAGCTGCTCAAAACTTGATATTACAAACTTAACAGGCTCTAATATATTACAAGATTCAAACCTGTACTCCATTTTGCCTGCTTCAATCTTGGACAAGTCAAGCAGGTCATTTATAATGCCTGATAATCTATCAACATTTCTTTGAGCGAGACCCAGGAAATTACTCTGTGTATCGGTGATTATTCCCATCCTACCTGATAATATCATATCAAGCGAGCTTTTTATGGAAGTTATAGGCGTTCTTAGCTCATGAGAAACAATGGAAATAAACTCTGATTTAAGCCTTTCAAGCTTCTCCAGCTTTATATTTGTTTTTTTAAGCTCTTCATAGAAAAGAGCACTTTCCAGCGGCAGGGAAACCTGTTTAACAACTGTTTGAAAGCACGTTGAATCCTCGCCGGTGAAGTTGTTTTCCCTGATTATTTCAACTGTGCCGAAAAACTGGTCAGATGTATCTATTGAAGAAAACAGCCTGTCCCATGTCAAGATTTCCAGATCAAATTCTCCTTCATTGATTTTTGTATCTTTCTCAACAGAAATGTTGTTAATAGATAGCTCAACTGGCAGCTCATTGCTCTCAAACAGGTTTTTATAGCCTATAAGGGCCCTTAATTTAAGCGCTTCTTCAAGCCTTTCAGAAATTAGATGCTGGGAATTAATTATGAGAGTAGCATTTTCCGGCTCATTAATCACAAGCGCATAGCACAGCGAGAAATCCAGGCTTTTTTCCAGTCCATTATTCATAATATTTATGAGTTTTGACTTATCCAGCGTACCTGCGAGCTGTGAGCTGGTAGAGTAAAGTACATTCAGCTGGTAAAGGCTTTTTGCCAGCTCATTGTTGTTTGTACATAGTATGTCTAATAACTTTTTAATCCTCAAATGGGCATTTACTGTCGCTATAAGTATGTTTTCATTGAATGGCTTGGTTATATACCCATCCGCACCGACCAATATATCTTCCGAAGAAGAATCCTTGGAAGTCAGCAGAATTATTTGGGTATCATTGGTTTTATTCTGGAGTTTTAGGTTTCTGCATATATTAGAAACATTTATGTCAGGGCTTGATGTGTCAATGATGGTAATATCCGGACAGAGTTCCCCGGCCTGTTTGATTGCTTCCTGTTCATTTGAAACAGAGTAAATTTCATATCCCACTCCGGAAAGCAGGTCAGTCAGGTCAGTGTTTGTCTGTGTATCTGGGCATATGATGAAGATCTTGGACATGATTATATTTTACCAGATAATTTTTTAACTCCCTAACTTCCTGCGCGCTTAAATAGCGAGACTGTCCCTTTTTAAGCCCTTCAACCCGAATATTTGCATGAGCTATTCTCTTCAGGGCAGCAACAGGATGGCCTACGGCTTCCAGCATTCTGCGGATCTGTCTGTTATATCCCTGATAAAGCGTCATTTGAAGCGTGGTTTGAGCATTCGAATAATCTAGTATAATGGCCTCTGCATAAGCAATTTTCCCCTTTTCTATCTCAATTCCCTTGTGGAATTTTGCTAAATCCTCAGCTGTAACCTTGCCTTCTGCAATTACTGAATAAACCTTTGGCACCTTGTTTTTAGGATGTGTGAGCTTGTTAATAAGTTCACCGTCATTAGTGAGTATTAAAAGGCCGGATGTATCCTTATCCAGTCGTCCTGCAGGCTTTAAACCCTTGTATTTCTCAGGAAGTACATCATAAATTGTCTTTCTTCTTTTTTCGTCTTCGGAGCTGGTTATGTAGCCTGGAGGTTTGTTAAATATAACATATTCCTTCTTTTCAGGTTTTATAACCTTGCCATTGACCTTTATAATGTCCTTTTCAGTAATTGAAACACCTGGAGTATCGACAACTTTGTCATTTACTATCACTTTACCCGCTTTTATAAGCTCATCCGCCTCACGTCTTGACGCGAGTCCGCATGATGCAAGGTATTTATTAAGCCTGATTTGCTCTGTCATTATTGTATATCCAATGTTAGCTGGTTGCTCTGGTCTTCTTTGACCACTTCACAGTTAAATTCCCGAGCCATTTTCTCGGCTTCCCTGATATCGTCTGTACTCCAGATCAGCCAGCTGCCCCGTATTTCATCATCCACCTTTATTTCCACCCTATCGGGATAAATATGCATTATTTTGTTTGATTGTTGCTTTATTTCAATTATATCCTTCATCTTAAGGTGCAAAATACCGTTACTGGCAATTATATTCTTAGTATAGATATCAAAATCCTCGGAATAAAAGTTTGTAACCAAACCTCCAGCTTCCCGAACTATGCATGTACCTGCTGCAACATCCCACGGATTAAGTTTCATTTCCCAGAATCCGTCCAACCTACCGCAAGCCACGTAACAAATATCCAATGAAGCAGCTCCGGGACGCCTGACAGCCTGAGTTTTAAACATAAACTGCTTGAAATATTCCAAATTTTCTTCGAGTGCTTCTTTCTTGGCTGGAGCAAAACCCGTTGCCACGAGAGAATCACTGAGTTTTGAAATATTGCTGACCTTGATTTCATTGGAATTCAGAAATGCACCATTTCCCTCTGCTGCCCAGAATAATTCATTTTTATTAGGGTCAAAAACCACTCCTAATATGATTTTACCGCTTTTAACAAGGCCTATAGATACTGCAAAATGAGGAAAATTATGAGCAAAATTAGTTGTTCCATCCAATGGGTCAATCACCCAGAGGTATTCCGAATTATGTTCTTTGTGTGATCCGGTTTCTTCAGCCAAAATATCGTGATTAGGGAAGTAGGTATGAATTATTGAGATAATTTTTTCTTCGCTTTGCTTATCAGCAATAGTTACCAGGTCACTCATGCAGGATTTATGGGCAATTTCTTTGGCTTTCCCAAGGTATGAGAGTTGGATTTCACCTGCCTCAAAAGCTGCTTCTTTGGCTACTTCCAGCAGTTTCTCAATATTTTCCAAAATTGCCTCCCGAGTTTTGATTATAGTTAGATTCTATTCGAAAAATGAATTAGGATAAATCACTTTTTAGGTTGGTTAATTTTTGAATCTCTTGATCAATTCTGAATTTTTCAAATGGGTTATGAGTAAAAATAGAAAGTTTAAACAATTCCTGCTGCTTTTTAGATAAATCTGCCCAGATGCTGCTTTCAATAACTTTTTTTGTCACCTTATCGTTAATCCAGCTACCTATATTTTTTCCGACCATAGAGCACACAATACCTGTACCAAAAATTAATCCTGCTTTTGTTTTCTTTTGATTTGGTATTATCTTATCTAAATACTTATTTAAAGGCATAAGAACAACAAGTGGAACCACTGTTCCGCTTACTATTTCAAAGACAAATTTTCTGATTTTCTTTTTGATCCCCTTTTCTCTGCCCACTGTGTAACCGACTACAGTATTAAAAGATGAGTCCAATTGCCCTATAAGGTCTAAAGTATCAATACTATAGGCATTATTTAATACTCCATAAGTTGTTTTCAACTTACCGGCTTTTTCAAAAAAATTATGAGATTTATCATAATTGGCAGGAAACTTTTTTTGAGCTAATTCCCCTGTTATTCCTCCTGCTATACCAGCACCAACTGGAATACTTAATGCTTCCAGAATATCTTTTGCGGAATTTTTCGCGCTTAAAAAATTCTGCATACACTTATGTGAAAGCTTTCCACCTGCGAGCATTGCTAAGCCAATTAAAATATTGTTTATTAGTATGTTATTTTTATCTTCTTTTTTTGCATATTTTACATCAAGCGCAGTTTGCGTTCCCAAAATCCCAGTCACAGCACCTGTAGTAAGAATTTCCTTATTCTTAATAACAAAGTCTGCAACGTTACCGGTAAAATTTATAAGAGGTTGTATAGATGACATTTTTAAAATAAACTCTATATTTATTCTTTCAAAATTTATAAAACAGGTGAAAGTAAAAAATTGACAAATATATTAATTGTTGAAGATGATGAGCTAAGTTTTGAACTTGCAAGTGAACTGCTCAAACCAGCAGGTCACAACGTGATATGGGCCAGAAACAGCGAAGAATGTTTTGAATCAACCAACAAAGATATTCCCGATTTAATACTTATGGATATTGGACTGCCGGAAGTGGATGGACTCTCTATTACCAGAATATTAAAATCGGAGTTTGCGACTAAAAATATACCTGTTGTGGCTTTTACTGCAAGGGTAATGCTCACGGACAAGGAAAATGCCCTTAATGCAGGATGTGAAGGTTTTATTCCAAAGCCACTCGAAGTTTCAACCTTTGTCCATACTGTTGAAAGCTTTATTCCAAATAAACCTAAAATACATAATATTCTTGCTATTGATGATAACGTACTCAATGGGGAAATTATCAAAGCAGCAATGGAGTCTGTAAACCAGAATGTAACACTGGCATATAACGGCAAACAGGCCATGGAAATACTTGAAAAAGAAAAATTTGACCTTATCCTGCTGGATATTATGATGCCGGATATGAGCGGATTTGACATTATCAAGCATATTAAGGCAAACCCTAAAACAGCGAGCCTGCCTGTAATATTTGTCAGTGCGCTGGACAGTACTGACAATATCGTAAAAGGTTTTAATCTCGGCTCTTATGAATATATTGTCAAACCATTTAAAATTGCAGAATTAAAGGCAAGAGTACTCAATATCCTTAAAATCAAAGATCTTCAGGACGAACTTATATCGGAAAAGAAAATTTTTGATATTATATCTGAATTTTCAGCAGACGGAATTGTGCTTTTAAATTCAAAATTTGAACTAATTTCCTGCAATCATATATTTCTTAAATGGATTGGGAAAAAGAAAAACCAGGTTTTAAACAAAGAATTTTGTAAAATTATAGACTGTACCAGTGAAAAATGTATAAAAAAATGCGGAGATATTAACATTCATTTTCATCATGAGCTGCAAATGGATACTAGAAGGTATCTGGGCATAAACTGCTCAAAAGTATTGTCACCCCAAAAAGAAATTGAGGGTTATGTGCTGGTTTTAAGAGATATAACCGCAGATAAGGAGATCGAAGCACAAAAAGAAACGTTTGTGGCTACCCTCACACATGACTTAAAAACACCTGTAAGGGCACAGCTTCAAGCATTAAGAATGCTGCTAGATGGCAAGTTTGGGAGATTAAATGAATCCCAGGCGGAAATCCTAACGGAAACCCTTAATTCAAATAAATATATGTCCAGTATGCTGGATAATCTTTTAACAACATACAAATACGAAAATGGAAGCGTTGTCTTAAACAAAATAAATTTTGATGTAAACAACCTGATTAAGTCCACCTTTAATGAATTAAAATATATTGCTGAAGATAAAAAACAGAGTATAGAATATAATTTTAACGAAGCAAGCCTGGATATTTTTGCTGACCCTATAGAAATAAAGCGAGTGGTGCAGAACCTTTTGTATAATTCAATCACTTACACATGCGAAGGTGGAAAATTTTTAGTATCAACTGCAAAACACAATAATGAAGCTGAAATAACTTTTATTGACAATGGCAAAGGCATATCGAAAACCGAAATAGAATCTTTATTCAATAAATTCACAAGTCATGCCAAAAAATTCAGGCAAGTAGGAACAGGATTGGGTTTATATCTCTCAAAATACATCGTAGAAAAGCATGGAGGCAGAATTTCCGTACGGAGTGAAGAAGGTAAAGGGAGCAAATTCAGCGTTATTTTACCTGTTGAATAACCTGCTAAAAACTATTCCTTATCTTGTTTCTTCTCTTGTTTCTTTTCTGGGGGTGGAGCCTGGTTTTTAAACTCAGCCGGCGCATCATCACGCTCGGTGTTCCATCTGGGCAGGCTCATCTGTTTCCTGATTATTCCTATGCCCACATGTACTCTCCATTCATCCATTTTAAGCTGTTTTGCAAGGAATTTATGGCACCCGATAGGTGGTAATGGAAGTAACGGACTATAAAGATTTTTAATTGCGGTTAATTGATCTGGTGAAATCGCAAGTTTTCTTTTTGGGTATGGAAGCTTAGGCAGCCTCAATTTCTGCCTTACAAGGTTTATCCCAAAGAAAACTTTATTCCCTTCTAATCCTATTTTTTCCCCAATAACTTCATGGCAATCAGGGTTAGGCAGTGGTAACATTGCCATATAAAGTTTTTCTATTTCCGCAACCTGTTCCCTGCTGATAAGTAGTTTCTTATCTGCAGTAGGAGGTCTTCTCGGGCCACTAAACCTGTTATCTCTCTGGCCGCCCTGAAATGGTGGCCTTCCCTGCTGTTGAAATGGAGGTCTTCTGAATCCGCCAGCTGGTGGTCCACCGCCCATAGGTCTTTGCTGATTATAAGGCTGAGCTGGCTGTGGACGTCTGAAACCACCACCGGCACCACCAGGACTTCCTCCGCCATAATTACCAGGCGGTCTTTGAGGCCTTGGAGGCCCATAGTTTCTATCCTGTTGATAGCCTCTATCCTGGTAACCCCTATCTTGATAGCCTCTATCCGGTTGAGTCTGCTGAGTATCTTTTGCTACATAATACCCAGGTGATTTTTGCTTAAAATTTTGATCCTCTTTCCCCTGTGGTGACTGTACGGGCTCAGAAGCTGGCTGTTTATATGACTCTAAAGACAAATCTTTTCTATCTGGATACAGACATGCCGGGCATATAACTCTTTTTGGGTTTTTTGTTTCAAATTCTGCGCCGCATTTCGTGCATTTGTTCCTATACATTCCTTAATTTAGCCCCTTATCTTTCCCTTGCGCAAAGTAATATATATTATTGTTTTATTTTAATATACCATAAATAAATAATTAAAACCATTTATATATTTATTTATTCATAGCTTTCCATTAATATATCATCTATTTCAAAATTTGCGTACACCTGCTGAACATCGGCATGGTTTTCAATATTATCAAGAAGTTTTAAAAGAGTTCTGGCAGTTGCTTCATCCTCAATAGCAATTGTATTTTGCGGATTGCGGGTCTTTTCAGCACTCTCAAGCTTAAATCCGGCTTTTTCTATTTCTTCAGCCACAGCCTGCATGCTTTCCGGGAGTGTAATTATTTTAAAATATTCTTCATCATCTGTAACAAAATCCTCTGCGCCGGCATTAATAGCACTTTCAAACAATTTATCCTGATCGATGCCGTTTTTTGTTATTGAAATAATTCCCTCTTCCTTAAACATCCAGCCAACGCAGCCAGTTTCTCCGAGGTTTCCGCTAAATTTGTTAAAATAGCTTCTTATATCACCTGCGGTTCTGTTTCTGTTATCGGTAAGCGCTTCTATAAGGACTGCAATACCGCCCGGCCCGTAACCTTCATATATAATTGACTCAAGGTTTTCTCCTTCGCCAGCACCCGTGGCTTTTTCTATAGACCTGCTAATATTATCATTAGGCAATCCTGCCGCTTTTGCCTTATCAATTGCTGTTCTTAGCCTAAAATTAGCCTCGGGATCTGCCCCGCCTTCTTTTGCTGCGAGTGTAATTTCCCTGGCAAATTTTGCAAATGCTGCTCCTTTTTGTGCGTCAACTTTTGCTTTTCTGTGTTTTATATTAGCCCATTTAGAGTGCCCGGACATGCTATTTACCTCCTCCCATGTCATTATATATTAATATAAAAGAAAAAATCGTAAAAATTTAATATTTTAACGCTTTTTTTAAGAAAAATAGCCCTGGCGTAGAAGCATTAGAAATTATACAAATGGACAATTTAAGACTTAAGAAGTAATAAATAAAACCTTCTATACCTTATCACAGGGGGGTTAAACAGGATTGATGCCCGAAAAAAATTTTCTTTACTTTTTTTGAAACTAAGTATATAAAAGATTAGGAGCGAAATACACAAAATCTAGCCGTCTGAATTAGGCATCATCTTTGAAAAAGGAGGGGATTAATTTTCAAAAAATAAAGATTTTTTCATCAGGAATTTTTTTAAAAACCTATAATTTGTATTTACAAATTTTAAAATGAGGGAAAAGACAGAATAAAAATGAACACAGAAAATTTTCGAAAGATGTTCTATCCTGATGTTTGTGACGATGAGTGGAATAACTGGAAATGGCAGTTAAAAAACAAAATCCAATCAACAGATCAGCTTAGCAGATTTCTCAGTTTAACTCAGGACGAAATAAAAGGTTTGTCACTGAAGAATAAAAATCTTCCAGTTAGTATCACGCCATACTACCTGTCGATTATTAACCCCGAAGATATTGATGATGCAATAAGAAAATGCACTATTCCACGGCCAGAGGAGGCATTTGCCACAGAGGGGGAAGCAATAGATCCATTAAGTGAAGAAAAATACAGCCCTGTACATGGAATTGTTCACAGGTATCCTGACAGAGTATTATTCCTTGTTACAACAACATGTTCGGTATATTGCCGGTATTGTACACGTTCAAGGATAGTTGGGGAAGATGTTCACATAAATGACACAGAATCATGGGAAAAATGTATCTCTTACATTCAATCCAGGCCAGAGATAAGGGATGTACTGATTTCAGGCGGCGATCCCCTTACAATGAGCGATGAAAAGATTGAATGGCTTTTAAGCAGGCTTAGAAAAATTGAGCATGTGGAAATGATAAGAATAGGTACCAAAGTGCCTGTCACACTTCCGCAGAGAATTACTCCTGAACTCACAGCTATAATCAGGAAATATCATCCTGTGTGGATGAGTATTCATTTTACGCATCCCCATGAAATCACACCGGAAACCCAGAAGGCCTGCACCATGCTGGCTGATGCCGGGATTCCGCTAGGCAGCCAGACTGTATTGTTAAAAGATATTAATGATAATAGCGAAACCCTGAAACAGCTATACCATAAACTACTAAAAATACGGGTAAAGCCTTATTATCTTTATCAATGTGACCCAATCGAAGGTTCAGTCCATTTCAGGACGTCAATCGAGAAAGGGCTGGAAATAATCCAGAACCTGCGAGGTTACACTAGCGGTTATGCTGTACCGAATTACGTGATTGATGCCCCGAAAGGCGGCGGTAAAATAGTGATTTCGCCTGACAATATCGTCCAAAAATCAGATAACAAAGTATATTTAAGAAACTTTAAGAATGAAATCTATGAATATCCAAACAACCCAGGCTCCCCATGCACAGATTGTGTTCAGGAATACGCCAACGCACTCTGATAAGAGCACAATAATCGATATTTTAAACTCTTCCGGCTATTTTTATGACCACGAAACAATGGTGGCGGGAGAGCTGATTGATGAAAACCTCGAAAAAGGGGCTGAGAGAAGTGGGTATAATTTTATGTTTGCTGATTATGAAGGCAAAACAGTAGGATTTACCTGCTATGGCCCTATTGCCTGCACAGAGTCGAGCCATGACCTTTTTTGGATAGCTGTACATAAGGATTTTATGTTTAAAGGGATAGGGAAACAACTTATTCAGGAAACCGAAAAATGTGTTAAAAAAGCGGGCGGGACACGGATTTATATTGAAACATCAGGCAGGGAGCTGTATAAATCGACCAGGGGCTTTTATTTAAAGACTGGATATATTCTTGAAGCGGAGCTGGAGGATTTTTACGGGCCAGGTGACAGTAAGATGATTTATGTAAAGAAATTATAGGGATGGAAGATGAAAATTGGCTTTACTTATGACCTGCGGGATGATTATTTAAAGGAAGGTTATACAGAGGACGAAACCGCTGAATTTGACCGGGTGGATACTATTAACTCGATTGAATCCTGCATTAAAAACATGGGGAATGAAGTCGAAAGAATCGGGAATGTTAAAAGCCTAATAAGAATGTTAGCGCTTGGTCAACGGTGGGACCTGGTATTCAATATAGCTGAAGGGTTGTACGGTGCGGCAAGGGAGGCACAAATACCTTCTATACTTGATGCTTACCGCATACCCTACACTTTTTCAGACCCATATCTGCTCACTATCAGCTTAAATAAAGATGTGACAAAATTATTAGTCAGGGAAATCGAAGTGCCAACCCCAGAATTTGCAGTTGTTAAATCCTTAGAGGATTTAAATAACGTCAATATACCATTCCCGCTATTCGCAAAGCCACTAGCAGAAGGAACTAGCAAGGGGATTTCCGGTAATTCCGTTATTTATAGCAAAGAACAGCTTGAAGAAAGTGTAAAATATCTTTTAGCTGAGTACAGTCAGCCGGTACTTGTGGAAAAATTCCTGCCGGGCAGGGAATTTACAGTCGGTATTCTGGGAACAGGCGAAGATGCTCATTGTCCGGCTGTCATGGAAATAATTCTTAACGATAATGCCGAAAAAGATGTTTATTCCCTGAATAATAAAGAATACTGCGAGGAGCTGGTCACCTATAAACTTGCAGATGATGAACAAGCGAAAAAATGCAAGGAGTATGCCTTAAAAATCTGGAGGGAACTAGGTTTTAGGGATGGAGGAAGAATGGATTTCCGACTGGATGAAAACGGAGAACCGAACTTTATCGAGGTTAACCCGCTGGCTGGGCTGAACCCAGTACATTCTGATTTGCCGATTATGTGCAACCTGAAAGGTATTAGTTTCCAGCAAATTATTGAAGAAATAGTTAATTCAGCACTGAAAAGAATAAATAATGAGCAGAAAAACTACAGTAATATTGCATAATCGGGTTAGCGAAAACGCTACTCCCGATGATGCTGACGTTCTCGACCAGGTAAAGCTGGTTAAATGTGCACTTGAAAATTTAAATTATGATGTTGTTACGCTTGAATTTGATCTGGATTTAAAAAATACATCAATGGAACTTAAAAATATTAAGCCGGAGTTTGTGTTCAACCTTGTTGAATCGGTTGAAAATAACGGACAGCTTATCCATCTTGCAACATCATTACTGGAACATCTTAAAATACCCTACACCGGCTGTCCAAATGAAGCTGTTTTTATAACCTCCAACAAACTTCTGGCAAAAAAAATTCTCAAAGGTGAAGGAATTAAAACACCCGAGGATGAAAATACCCGGCCTTTTATAAAAGGCAAATACATAGTCAAGTCTGTGTGGGAGCATGCCTCAATCGGGCTGGATGAAAAAAAAGTAATTTATGCTGAAAGCCCTGAGCAAATCACAGTTCCTAATGGTTTTTTTGCTGAAAGGTACATTGAGGGGCGGGAATTTAATATTTCCATCCTCGCAGGAAAAGTTTTGCCCCTTGCTGAAATAATTTTTTCCAACTATTCAGCTGACAGGCTCAAAATAGTTGATTACAAAGCAAAATGGGACAAGAATTCCTTCGAGTATAACAATACGCCGAGGAGTTTTGATTTTGATGAAAAAGACGAAAAATTATTAGAAAGACTCGGAAAAATTACTAGAAAATGTTGGGAAATTTTTAATTTAAAGGGTTATGCAAGGGTGGATTTTAGGGTTGACGAAAATAACGAGCCGTATGTACTTGAAATCAACTCCAATCCCTGCATATCAGAGGATAGCGGGTTTTATGCGGCTGCAGTAGAAGCCGGGTTGGAATTTGAGGAAGTAGTAAGGCTTATAATCAAAGATTTGCGTGTTCAACCTTCAGGCATTTGTTCATAACTACTTTTAAACCGGCGTCTCTCGCCTTATCTGCTGCTGCATTATTGCAAATCCCTAATTGCATCCAGATAACCTTAACTTTAATGTCAATCGCTTCATCCACAATCGCAGGCACAGCCTCGGGCTTTCTGAAAATATTAACGATATCAACACTCTCAGGAATGGATTCCAGCTCAGGATAGCATTTTTCTCCTAAAATTTCTGAATAATTCGGGTTTACAGGGATGATTTTATAACCCTGGCTTTGCATATAGCGGGCCACATCATAGCTGGCTTTTGTGGTGTCATTGGAAAGCCCAACAACTGCAATGGTTTTTGAGTTTTTAAGTATTTCTTTTATTTCTTCACTTGTGGGATTTTGACGTGGGAATTCACATTCCATAGCTATTTCCTTTCCTTTTTCCTCAAAATCAAGAGCAATCGAATTAATACAGTATCTTTTACCTGTAGGTTCAGGCCCGTCATTAAATACGTGACCCAAATGAGCCCCGCATCGTTTACAGGTTACCTCTGTCCTTATCATTCCCCCGCTTAAATCTATATTAAATTCCACGCTGTCCGGCGAGGCCTGTTCCCAGAAACTTGGCCAACCTGAGCCGGACTCGTATTTTGTGCCGGAATCAAATAAAAGATTTCCGCAATTGGAGCATTTATACACCCCATTTTCATCAAATTTGTAATATTCACCAGTAAAAGGAGGTTCTGTGCCTTTTTCGCGTGTTACCCTGTACTGCTCACTATTCAGGATTTTCTTCCATTCTTCCTTAGTTTTTGTTATCTTTTCCATATTATGATTATCGATAAACTTAGTAACGCTGAATTTTATTATGGGATAAACGAAAAAATAAAAACATCCCTAAATTATCTAAAAAATACGAATTTGCTGAATCTTGAAAACGGCAGATACGAGGTAGATGGAGACGACATTTTCGTGATTATTCAGGATTACCAATCAAAACCCGAAAATGAAGGTAAATGGGAAGCTCACAGAAAATATACCGACATACAGTATATTATTAAAGGGCGTGAAAGGTTAGGGTACCTTAATATAAATGAATTTACTCCTGATACGAGCTATAATGATGAAAAAGATATAATCTTTGGCATGGGAAGCG
>MFRL01000004.1:0-38117 GCA_001784565.1 Candidatus Melainabacteria bacterium GWF2_37_15 | reverse complement strand
ATTTTGTTATATTTACTCCACAGGATGCACATATGCCGAGGATTTGTGTCAAAGAACCTGAATATGTTAAAAAGGCTGTAATTAAGATTAAATGGGAATAACAACAGGAGAATATGATGTAATTGTGCTGGGCGGCGGGCCTACAGGAGTAAGCGCTGCGATTTCTGCGGCAAAAACAGGTGCGAGAACTGCTATTGTTGAAAGATATGGCTACCTCGGCGGACAAGCTACAGGTGGGCTGGTTATTCTACTTGTTGGATTGACAAACGGCAAAGAAAGGATTATCAAAGGGTTTTGCGAGGAAACAATAAACAGGCTAACTGAACTGGGAGCTACTCGGGATGTTGGAAGGCATGTATTGTTTGACCCGGAATCAATGAAGTATGTTTTTGATTTGATGATTGAGGAAAATAATGTAACTCCATACTATCACACGTTTGTTTCCGGCGTTATTAAAGAAGAAAATCGAGTTTCAGGGGTTATTACAGAAAGTAAATCCGGCACCAGGGTTTTTAAAGCGAAAATGTTTGTTGATGCGACGGGAGACGGGGACCTTGCGAAGTACTGCGAGCTTCCGTTTGATATAGAACAAGTGGAAAACAGACTTCCTGTGACGCTGGGGTTCCGTGTGGGCGGGATTGACACAGCGAGTATGTCAAAATTCATCAGGGAAAACAGGGAATTTTACCAAAATTTACTTAATAAACACGGAATATCAACAAAAATGGGTGGCTGGGTACCAACTATGCACTCCTACGAGGCGTGGTTTAATATTTCAACTATTGAAAATATTGATATAACTGATGCTAATGATTTAACCAAAGCTGAAATAATTGGACGCAGACAGATACAACACATTATTAAAGCGTTCAGGGAAGTGATTCCCGGTTTTGAGCAGGGCTATCTTATTGATACAGCATCACAAATTGGAGTGAGGGATTCTAGAAGGATTAGAGGGATGTATCATTTTACACAGAAAGATGTAACCAGGACGTCTGATGATGTTATTGCTCTGGCGCCTGATTATACAGATTCGGGTAGGGGATTTGTTCAGGTGCCTTATGGTTGCCTTGTTTCCAAGGAAAGCGAGAATGTAATTTTTGCGGGTAGGTGTATTTCTGTTGAGCATAAATTGCTTGATATGTTCAGGGAAATCCCATGCTGTATGGCTACAGGGCAGGCAGCCGGAATTGCTGCGGCTTATGCTGCCGGCAGGACAGGTAATCTTCACACAGTCGATATAAAAGCTGTCCACGAAACGCTTTTATCGCAGGGAGCCAAATTAAGCCATTTACTCCATGTAAAAACTTAGCTATAATTTTTGTATGTTTAAGCGTATTTTAATTGTTATAGTAGTTATTTTTCTGGTATTTCTTGGCATAGAGCAAAAGAAAGAACAGAAACAAGCAATTTCTGTTTCCGACTCAAACTTGACCAGTCCTATTTCCAAGAGAATTTCCGAAATTTATAAAAAAGAACACAACCAGTCAATAGTTCTAAACACTAATGACGACAAAAAAATAATGGAACAAGTAGAAACCGGGGCTGCTGATATTGGGGTAGTATCAATTCTTTCCGGCAGGGATGAGAAATCACCTAAATTGAATTATTTAAATTTAGGGTTTGACGCGCTGGTATTTGTTGTTAATGCTGAGAATCCTATTGAAAAAATAGACGGGAATACAGTTTTAGACATATACACCAAGAAAACCAAAAACTGGAAAGAAGTAAATAACTGGAATAAGCGGATATTTATCTGCTCTGAAAAGTCGGGAAATAGCTTATCATCACTGTTTGAGCAATATTTTGGCTTAAAAAATCCTGGCCAGCCTAAAGATAAACCCGGCGAGTATATATCCCACGATACTCATATAACTAGTTCATCGTTAGAAACAGTAAGTTTTGTAGCAGACATGCCCGGAGCCATAGGATTTACTTCCCTTAGTACTGTTGTTTATTTACAAAAACAAGGCGTACGTATAAAAATTTTACCATTTGATGGAGTGGAGCCAACTGAGGAGAATATTTTAAGTAATAAATATCCTGCAACAATAGAGCTCGACGTTGTATACAAAAAAGAGCAGCAGAATATTCAGGACTATTTAAAGATTTGTACTAATCCTGAGGTGCGGAACGCTTTAAAAGAGCTAAATTTTGTAACAGCTAAATAAATATAAAGGATAACGCAAACAGTATCCCGGTAATAATGTCTATAATCACCCATAAGCTTTGTTGATTAAGGTGAACAACAAAGACAGGGTTAAAAAGCACGAAAATTGCAGCGAAGACAAGCATGCCTAGATATTTTACCGGGGGTTTATTGTGTTTATAAAATTTAAAGGTAGTATAACCTGCCACAATAAAAACTACGCAGCGCAATAGTATGTAATAGGAGTATGGATGGATACTTGTTGCCCAAAAAAGCATTAGTATTACTGCAATACGACTTATTAAAAATATTAATGAAGGTATATTCATAGTTATTCAATTGTAATACAAGATAAGTAAACGGGAGCGCTTTTGACGCTCCCGTTTACAAAAATTAAGAATATTTCTCTAGAAATTAAAATCCTGAGTTTCTTTTTCCAAACGATATTGTTCCCTTAATTTAAGTGCATTTTCTATGGCTTCCTGCTCTGTCCTGCCTGTAGCTTTTATTGGTTCTTTCATTCCTTTTTCATAATATTCATGCTCATAGTTATATCCATCGGTTACACTATCCGCGATATCTTTATAGCCTTCAGTTCCGTAAAATGCCAGCGCTAAAGGTGGGAATGCTTTAACTGAACCTTTGATAAACTGCCCAGCTCTGCTTAAGAAACCCTGATCGATATTACGAGTCTTTGTTGAAGTTTCCTTATTTGCATCTATAATTTGTTTTTCCCAGTTATCGCCCATTGCTTCTTTTGTTTTAATCACGCCAGTTTCTTTGTCTACTGAAACGATATCATCCTGTGATTTTCCTTTTAGCGCTTCATTTAAAAACTCTGTATTATCAACAACTTGTCTTTCATTATGAATGTGCTTCTTAGGATGTTTATCAGCTCTAATTTGAATAGGAGCTGGTGAATCAATGTATTCATTATCAACTGATCTTGGATTATATTTCTTAGGGAATTTATCAGCTCTAATCCTTACAGGCGCTGATGAATCATCATAAATATTTGAAAACTGCATTTCATCATAATAATCACTATTATACTCATCTTTATTATTCAAATAATCCATTAGTGTATAAAGAGCTTCTGTAGCTTCCTCACGCCTGGCTGCTTGCTGGTGATGGCGTGATATATTTTTAAACCGTCTATCAAGGTATCTTTCATTTTTATTACCAAATATTTCCGGACACTCTTCTTCCAAACGATCTATCATATCCGGCCCAGCTTCAGGACCAAAAATATCCATCAGCATTACCCGAGCTTTGTCAGGATTTATATTTCTATAATTTCCAAAACCTTGTAAACAATCACAACTATCCGCAACTCTAGAATAAACCATTTTTAGCTCCCTCCCTTATATCTCGTCGTAAATTTTCCTAATCCTTCCTGTTTATATAAACAATTTGTTTATTTAAAAATTGCTATTTTTTAACATTTCGTTACATTAGATGGATAAGCGCAATTTTGGGATACTTTCTGTTTTTATTTAATTAGGAAGAAATATGGGAAGTTTGGTTTGGCGTCTACAGGCATTAATAGCAATATTTACAGTGTAAAACCTGCTGATTCGGTTCAGTTCGGTGGCTTTACCGCCACAAGACCGGGCTTTTCTGCTACTAAAATTCCTGAGATAAAAGACACCTTTAATAAGCGAAACAATGCTGCTAATGACGGCAAATTTTCATTTCTAGAGTTTGGTAAAAATGTTGTAAAAGGTACCGGACAGTTTTTTACTGATATATATAAAAGCATAGTTGAAAACCCGTTTATTTCCGTACCGCTAATGATCGTAGGCGCAGCAATGGCTTCTACTCCGCTTGGGTTTGCAGTACTGACAGGAGCAGGTATTGCTGGAAGTATATTTGGATTTGGACTTTTAGGCATTAAAGCGGCATGTTTAATTTCAGGCAAAAAATGGGACGATCTGGAAAAAGAAGGAAATAATCTGGGAAAAATAATAACCGGCTCAGCATTAAGTGCACTGGGGGCAGTGAAAGCTGTAAGATCCATAGAGAATATATCTAAAGCAGGAAAAACCAGCACAGTAGCTCAATCTCTCAGAAAAGCGTTCACATATGATGGTTTATCCTGGAATTTTATGAAAAATGGATTTATGGCACCGTTTAGAAGATTTAAATTTACGGCACCAATGAAAAAGGATTATGGAAAATTTGTTGATTCTTTAGCTAATAAACCTTTATTCACAACTAAAGAAGCAGAGTTCTTAAATTTAAAAGACACTAAGCTGTTTGACTGGAAATTTAGCCAGAAATTACAGGCTATTCAGGGATTGCTCACAGGCAGGGCAGGATCATAAATTTCTGTATTTATAATCTTTTTTAAGTATCATAGTGTGAGGAGGTAATTACTATGATGAATGCTTTAACTGTTGAAGATTATATAAAACTTGAAGATACACTCGGTGCAACTACCTATAAACCGCTTGACCTTGTAATAGAACGAGCAGAAGGAGTATGGGTGTATGATATTGAAGGAAATAAATACCTTGACTGCTTAAGCGCGTATTCTTCCGTTAACCAGGGACATTGCCACCCTGAAATCGTAGAAGCCCTGAAAAAACAGGCGGATAAATTAACGCAAGTTTCCAGGGCGTTCAGGAATGTCGAACTTCCGCTATTTTTCAAAGAATTAATAGAATTTGCCGGTATAAATTGCGTACTGCCTATGAATACAGGCGCTGAGGCAGTGGAAACAGCTATTAAGCTCGCAAGGAAATGGGCATATACAGTTAAAGGAATTGAAAATGGCAAGGCAGAAATCATAGTTTGTGAGAACAATTTCCACGGAAGAACCACAACAGTAATAAGTTTTTCCAGCGAACCGGCATATAAGGATAATTTCACGCCATTAACACCGGGATTTAAAATCATTCCTTATGGTGATATTGAAGCGTTAAAAAACGCTATAACGCCAAACACCTGTGCATTCCTCGTGGAACCCATCCAGGGCGAAGGCGGCGTGGTGATTCCGCCCGAAGGTTATATTAAGGAAGCACAGAAAATTTGCAAACAAAATAATGTGCTGCTTATGCTGGACGAAATCCAGACCGGCCTCGGTAGGACAGGTAAACAGTTTGCTTTCCAGCATGAGGATGCTGTACCTGATGTGCTTATAATCGGAAAATCATTATCAGGCGGCGTATATCCTGTTTCTGCCGTGCTGGCTGATAAGTCAATAATGGGTGTATTCAAGCCGGGTGAGCATGGCAGTACCTTTGCAGGCAATCCGCTCGCATGCGCTGTTGCAAGAGCAGCAATGAAAGTGCTTTTGGAGGAAAACCTTGCTGAAAACTCAGCTAAAATGGGCGCTTACCTTTTAGAAAAGCTTCAAAATATTAAAAATCTTCATATTAAGCAGGTAAGAGGCAGGGGACTGTTTATAGGTATAGTATTGGACGAACCTGCACGGCCATACTGTGAAAAACTACAACAGCTCGGAATCCTTTGCAAGGAAACAAGAAGCACTGTAATAAGGATTTCTCCGCCGCTGATAATAACTAAAGACCAGGTTGATTTTATTTATGAGCGCATGGCGCAAGTATTTTAGATTCTCCTGCGAGCAATAACTAAACAACTTGAGCCAAATGGGATGGTTTTTTCCTGTTTTATCAGGTTTAGTTCCATATCCAAGAGAGAATTTGGTATTTTTGTTTTATGCTGATTTTCAGTATTTTCAGCTTTTAATTTGTTAATACCCAACCAAGAAGGGATAGTTCTTAATAAAAAAATGGGTAAAACCAGAAAAGAGAACATATAAGTTGAATAAACAACATCAAAACCTGCTGCATTCAGTTTTTTATTAATTTCCTTTAAGGAATATCGCCTGAAATGTCCTGCAGTTTCATCACATTTTGACCAGAGGAAGCTGTAAGCTGGTACTGTCATAAAAACAAGGCCTTTGTCAGTTAATTTAGTGTTTAAAAATTTTAAAAAGTCCACATCCTTCTCGATATGTTCAAGCACATCAAAAAGCCCCATAAAGCTAACTGAATTTTCTTTTATTTTGGCGTTTTCTGCTGAGGAGCAAATAATATTTTTAACCCCTCTTTGCATGGCGTTTTGGCAAGCCTTAATGCCAGGCTCGATTAAAACTGTTTCAATTCCGCTGTCCTGTAGAGTTTTACAGTTATATCCGTTGCTTCCTCCTATATCGAAAAAGATTTCATCTTTAATGTATTTCAATAGCAGGCTTTTTATGCAGTTTATCCTGTGTTTATGCCAGAAAGAAACATCTTCAACCCTAAAATTTCCATCATATCCCCATTCGGGATAAGAAATATTTTCCTGTTCCTTATTATCAAAATAATTGTTTATGTCAGGCATTATATAATGTATTATTGATTTATATGGTTAATTTTAATAAAAAAGTAGCTATTTTACAATCCAATTATATTCCGTGGAAGGGATATTTTGATTTAATAAACTCTGTTGATGAGTTTGTAATCTATGACGACGTGCAATACACAAAAAATGACTGGAGAAACAGGAATAAAATCAAGACTCCTAATGGGGTTAAATGGCTGAGTATCCCTGTGGAAACATCCGGGAGGCTAACAAGCGGCCGGTCCATCAGGGAAACAAAAATTGTTGATAAAGACTGGAACAAGAAACACTGGGACACTATTATTCTTAATTATTCAAAAGCCGAATATTTCAATGATTATAAGGAAATTTTTGAAGAATTATACCAAAACTGCACCAATGAATATTTAAGCGAGATTAATTATGCATTTTTAACAAAAATAAACGATATCTTAGGCATAAAAACAAACATAACCCAGTCTAACCAGTACGATTTATCAGGAGGAAGAATTGAAAGGCTGATAAATATATGTAAAAGCCTGAATGCGTCTGAATATATTTCCGGCCCTGCGGCAAGGAACTATATTGATGAGGACTTATTTAAGCAGGAAAATATAAAATTAACGTGGATGGACTATTCCGGCTACCCGGAGTATAATCAGTTGTATCCATCATTTGAGCACGCTGTAAGTATAATAGACCTGATCTTTAACCAGGGTCAAAACAGCACAAGGTTTATGAAGAGTTTTGGGTAAATTATGGGTGAATTTTATTCGATAGTAATTCCTGTTTATAACACTTCTGAGAGTTTAAGAGAACTTACAGCCAGGATTAAAAACGTTTTTAGCTCTGTAATAAAAAAAGATTTTGAAATAATTTTTGTCGATGATGCTTCTTTAAATCCTGACACATGGAAAACATTAAACGAGCTTACAAGTAGCGAACCTAACGTAATAAGCATCCGCTTAACCCAAAATTTCGGGCAACAGGCGGCTACTTTATGCGGAATAAATATTGCCAGGGGTAATCTCATCATTACTATGGACGATGATCTCCAGCACCAGCCCGAGGACATCCCATTATTATTAAAAGAGCAGCACCACGACATAGTAATAGCGTGCTTCAAAAAAAAGAAACATTCTTTGTTTAAAGTTATAACCAGTAATATCAAGGGGTGGTTTGATGAGAAGCTAATAAAAAAGCCAAAGCATATAAGGTTATCGTCTTTTAGGCTAATCAATAATGTGGTAGCGCAGGGAATTTTGCAGATAAAAACAGTGAACCCCTTTATCCCGGCGTTAATGTTTAATATAAGCAGGGATGTTGTTAATGTGGAAGCTACTCATCAGAAACGAAAAGAGGGTAAAACCGGATATTCGCTTATTAAAATGATGATGGTCTTTAGTAATTTAATTATCAATAATTCCTCTTTATTACTAAAAATTTCAGGTTTAATCGGAATATTTATCTCATTAATAAGCTTTTGTTTTGCGATCTTTATTATCGTGAAAAAGCTCTTTTTCGGCATACCCATAGTGGGATGGGCATCTGTGATGGTTTCTTCGTTGTTTATCGGCGGCACAATTTTATTTTCCATGGGAATTATTGGGGAATACTTAGTCAGGATCATTAAAAATATTGAAAATAGGCCAACTTATTTTATCAGAACTAAAATAGGGGGAAATATTAATGAAAAACCTCCTGTTTATTAGCGGTACTGGTAGGTCTGGCACTACTTTACTTGATAAGTTACTTTCCTGCCATCCTGATATGACTGTGTTGTCTCAGCCTTTTCCTTATTTATTCATTCACGCAAAGAAAAAGTTTCTCTCTTCTCTTGGTTATGAGAATGAATATAATGTTCTTAGCAATTGTTTCTTTGAGAAACGCTATACAATATCAGATTTGAATGATTTTTTATCAAAATTACTTATAAAATCAGGGGAAATTATTGAACTATTTGAGCAAATGCAGGACTATTCCGGCCAACTTACGAAGTTAGATGATATTAATACCCTGAAAAGCCGGATAACAGACGATTTGTTTATTAACCAGTTCAAAAATTTGCTTTATATAATGCAAAAAAACAAGCAAAGTAAATACATAGGCTCAAAAGAAATAGTTTGTGAGGAATTTTTCCCGTTTTTTGTTAATAACTCAGTAAAGTGCATCTTAATCATCAGGGATCCGCGGGATGTCATAACGTCCCTTAATTTCGGGGATTCTGAAAAATATATAGGTAAACACAGGCCTACGCTGTTTAATATTCAGAATTGGCGGAAGAGTGTGGCTTTTAAAATTCATCTGGAAAACAATAAAAACTTCGCTTTTATAAAATACGAAGACCTTGTTAACGACCCCTTAGTCACATTAAATAAAGTCGCTGAATTCCTTGAAATAGAAAAATTTAACGACGACATGTTACATACAGACTGGGTCGGGAATTCTTCATTTAACCAGAATTATTCAGGAATCTCTCAGGATTCGCATGGAAAATACAAAGAATTAATGCCGCAAGAAATGATTAATTACATTGAAGCAACGTGCTTCCCTGAAATGAAGCACCTTGGTTATGACGTAAACATTGACACAAGCAACTATGAACAATATATTCTTAGCTATAAAGAACCATTCAGCATAACAAGGCCGGAATTTGAGCCAAATTTCAGCACGTCAAAACCAAATTTAGACAGAGAAATTCAACGAATTAAACAAGTAAGTTTAAAACAAGATATAAGGAATTTTTATGAAGAAAAGCTGTAAAATAAAGTTTAATACTCCCTACGTAACTGGAAAAGAGTTCTATTACCTGAACAAAGCCATATTTGACGGCCAACTTTCAGGGGATGGCCCATTTACAAAAAAATGCAATGAATGGTTGGAACAAAATAAATGCTGTAAAAAAGCGCTTTTAACCCATTCATGCACAGCTGCTCTGGAGATGGCGGCGATTTTAATCGATATTCAGCCGGGCGATGAGGTTATAATGCCTTCTTATACGTTTGTTTCCACGGCCAATGCATTTGTTCTAAGAGGCGGAGTGCCTGTTTTCGTTGATATCAGGCCTGATACGTTAAACCTTGATGAAAATAAGATTGAAGCTGCAATCACAGAAAAAACAAAGGCCATAGTACCTGTCCATTACGCTGGAGTGGGCTGCGAAATGGACAGAATCATGGAAATAGCCCGTAAACATAACCTGTATGTCATAGAAGACGCAGCACAGGGCATTATGGCAACATATAAAGACAAACCGCTTGGTGGGATTGGGCATTTTGGAACTATGAGTTTCCATGAAACAAAGAATGTGATTTCAGGAGAAGGCGGGGCTTTATTAATTAACGATGAAAAGTTCATTGAAAGAGCTGAAATTATCAGGGAAAAAGGAACAAACAGAAGCCAATTTTTCAGGGGCGAAGTGGATAAATACACGTGGGTGGATATGGGTTCTTCGTA
Organism: Candidatus Melainabacteria bacterium GWF2_37_15; assembly: GCA_001784565.1. Taxonomy (GTDB): domain Bacteria; phylum Cyanobacteriota; class Vampirovibrionia; order Gastranaerophilales; family UBA9971; genus GWF2-37-15. Next base: position 28,180 of record MFRL01000004.1, on the reverse strand, counting down.
CCTCCCCGGGGAATTTACAGCCGCATTTTTGCTTGCGCAGATGGAATTTGCGCCAGAAATAACGGAAAGAAGGCTGCAAATCTGGAATAGATATTATGAAAATCTAAAAGATTGCACTGAAATAAAGATTCCATTTATACCCGAACACACTAAACATAACGCTCATATGTTTTATATTTTGCTAAACAGACTTGAACAAAGGACTGAGCTTATTAAATATCTAAAAGAAAAGAGTATTTCCAGTGTATTTCATTATGTGCCTCTGCATTCTTCTCCTGCCGGGAAAAAATACGGAAAAACATCAGGAAATCTTGATATTACGGACAAAATAAGCGATACGTTATTGCGGCTACCGTTGCACATGGGGCTTTGTGATTCAGAAATTGATGTTATAACCGCAAAAATAAAAGAGTTTTGCAAAAGAGGTGCCATTAAGTGCTAAAAGATTTTTTGCTTGCTAAACCTCTAATATACAAACTTTTTAAACAAATAATTAGCTCTAAAAAACATCGCAATAACCTGATTAAAAAGTTTGGAATAAAACCAGGAGATAAAATACTTGATATTGGCTGCGGAACTGGGGATATTCTTGAATATTTACCTGAAAATATAGATTACACAGGGTTCGACATTAATAAAAAATATATTGATGCAGCACAAAAACAGTTTAAAAATCGCGGGAAATTCTTTTGTGAAGAGGTCAGAAGTGACTTGACTGAATTAGGATCTTTTAACATAGTACTGGCAAAAGGTATTTTGCATCATTTAACAGATGAACAGACAATCAGCCTTTTTAAGCTTGCTAAAAACTCCCTTATAAAAGGCGGGCGATTTATAACATTCGACGGCTGTTTTGCGGGAAATCAGTCGTTATTAGTGAGATTTATTTTAAATATGGACAGGGGCAAGTTTGTAAGGAACGAAGAAGAGTATGTTAAGCTTGCAAAATACCATTTTAGCAACGTACAAACAGAAATCACGCATAATTTAATAAATATTCCATACACTCACATAATTATGGAAGGAATAAAAGATTGAAACGTACGTGGGGATTAATCTTATTAGCTGTATTCATTGCCTTTGTTGTCATTATTACATATGTGGCGTTCAGAGGTTTTGAAATTACTGATGAGGGTTTTTACCTTTTAATGTACGAAAAACCCTGGCTTTATAATTCTACTTCAAGATATTTTATTATTGTAAGTAAACTTTTTGGGTGGATGAACCCGCAAATATACCATTACAGACTACTTACAATTATTATTAACCTGCTGGGAAGTTATGTTTTCTTTACGGGATTATGGCAATATTTAAAAAACAAATTTGACCTCACGTCTGGCTTATGGAGTAAACTATCTGCCTATTTATTCATCTCAATAGGCAACCTTGCAGCTATTTTTATTTTATTTAGAGTGCTAGGATATAATGACATAAACAATTTTCTGGTTCTGTCAGCTACGGGGTTTATTCTTTTATATCTTGGGGGCGCACGAAGCTTCTTTCTATTACTTGCAGGAGTGTTGCTGGCATTTGATGTAATGGTGAAATTTCCTACGGGAATAGTTTACTTATTTTTATTAAATATATTTTTATTTTTGGAAAGAAAAACATTTGAGTATTGTAAATTACTATTTCCCGGAATATTGTTGGGACTTGTAGCCTACTTTACATTTTTTGAATCCCCTGGCTTTTTCCTTTCCAGTTTGAGTTCTGCGCTCTCAAAAAGTGCAGGTAGTTCTCATAGTTTAAAAATTATTTTAGATAATTATTCATATTTTATTATTATGGCCGCAAAGTCTTTATTTAAATATTTCTCAATTCCTTTACTGGTTTTTATAATCACGTTAATTTCGTACAGAATTAAAAAATATAAATACACCTATATACTTGGCTTTTTTACCTTTTATTTATTTATAACGGCATTTTTATCAAGTATGGTATTTGCCCCATTATCAAGTGAAGGGAATATCCATGTTGCTATGCCAGCGTTCTTGCTACTGGTACTTTTTCAACTAATATTTTTTCTATTTACGAAAAAAAATTATGCTCATAAACAGCAACTTGTTTATATAGTTAGTTTTCTGATGCTTCTGCCTTTTATTATGGCTTTTGGGTCGGGCGCCCCGATAACAATGATGACATACCTGCATATGGCACCGATTTTTGCGGTGTTTTTTGTATTAAATCTATTATCTGAAGCTCCAAATTTTTACATAAAAATAACAAACATTTTTTTCTCATCAATCTTTATCATTTTATGTATTTCACATCTCTATTTCCTATACATACAAAATCCCTTCAGACTTAATGATGATTTAACGGCCCAGAAATACAGTGTAGAAAACGTTAAAAAGCTTGAGCATCTAAAAGTAGATAAGGAAACAAAGATTTTTCTCGAAAATTTGAACGATCTAATGAAAAAAGCTGAATTCAAGCAGAATGATTATCTTATTGGGTATTTAATGCCAGGGATAGTGTATATTTTTGATGGTGTATCACCTGGGGCGACGTATTATGACCCGCATGAAGGCAGTAAAAATAAAAATATACAGGCGCTGATGAATTCTTCAGATATTTTAAACAAAACATACTTTTTACTTCCTGAAGATTGCAAACTCGATATTTGCGAATACATCGAAGAAAAAGAAGTTCTTAAAAATCACGAAATAGTCGGAAAAGTCGAAAATCCTTACAAGCCGAATGTTTTATTCGTTCCTAACTCCCCTTTAATACTCTATAAACCGCGTTAATCCTCCAGCAATTCTTTACAACGCTTCCAAGATTCCTCATCGGGTAAGCAACGGAGACCCCTCTCACGCAGAGCCTTTTTTAGATTATAATCATCCGCATCTTTTGCCAATATTTTAAACCAGCGTTCTCTGGATCCTTCCGGTAAACAATTAAGTCGTACAGCTAGTCCTGTTTTAAGCTGATTATCAGCATTTTTTATAAACACTTCATACCAGCCTTCTACGGATTCTTTAGGCAACCACGTAAACTGCTTAGCAAGATAAAATCTAACTTTATTATCATCATCTAGTAATAAATTAAAACAGTCCTTTGCAGGTTTGAAATCTTGTACTTCCTTTGAGCCATCAAAACAAGCTCGACCTATGCTATCAAGGTTATGCGCAAGATTTATTTTAGTGTATCTATCAGCATCTTTTGCTAATGTTTTAAACCATTTTATCTGGGATTCTTCCGGTAAACAATCAAGGTTTCCAGCCAAAGCTATTTTGATAGCATTATCATCGTGTATTGCTAATTTTGTAAAAAGATCATCTATGACAGGAGAACAAATCTGTTTTCTTATAAGATTTATGCCACAGGCCAGGCCCTTTAATCTGTCACTATAGTTGCAGGCTTTTTTATCATTATATATAGACTCCCATTTTTCTAATCTTTGATTTGCAGGAGTTTGACATAGTTCTTTATAAACATATCTGGCTGTTTTATTTTTTGAAAGGACAAAGTCAGCCTCAATTCCGCCATAATCATAATTATAACCGTTAATTGTTGGGTTCTTTTCTTCATCTCTTCTTATTAATCCAAATAATTCAGTGAGAACAGGTCTCTTAGGTGGCGGCATAAAAGCAGGATTTTCTACCATATAGCCATTTTTAAGATCAGCAAAATAAAATTTACAGCTGTCAGTTTTATTTAAGGTTTTCCCTTCTACATATTGACCTCTAGCTGGTTCTTCAATGGTTTTCCGCCAATACATTCCTTTATTTGCTTCGATATAAGTACCGTGGTAGTCGTTTGTAGTATTCACATCATGAAATAACTTAAATACGTATTTACCACCCTGTCTTTTAAAAAACAGGTTGTACAATTTAGCTATATTTTTAGGGTTCAGTAATTTAAAATTTTCATCAAGTATAAATGCTGTACCATATCTGCCTGAACCAAACGAGTGCAAACTTACATTTTCTTTCTCAGATAATATATTTGCTTTGTGTAAAGCTGAGTTAAGTTTAGTTGATGCTAGTTCTACATTTTTATTTTCTCTTAAATCTGAAAAAATCTCACCTAAATTTGTATATAGCTCTTTTATAACTACTTCCCTGTTGGCTTCAGGGATTTTTTGAACCCATTCATGCGGGATGCTCCCAACTATGGCATAAGGGGTATTACGTTTTTCAACTTTATCTGTTATTTTTCCTTCCCATTCCTCCATTTCTTTCCGGTCGAAATAGGCTCTTTTTCCTAAATTTCTTGATAAACCCGTAAAAGACAGACTTGTATTTTTTCCAGGTACATAAAAATTTATCAGGTTCATTAATTATCTCCTTTTTATTTTTTAATGAACCTGAATTTAAAAAATTGCTAATGAGATTGTAAAGATTTTTATCATAAAAAACTATGGACACATGAGGAATGATTTAATTTAAATTTTGCTTTTTACTGAAATGGAAATTTAGAAGATTACAAGAGCAAGTTAGGGGGAGTTATTATGGCTGATACTATCTATGGAACATTTGCAGATGATAGTCTTATCGGTGGGCTTGGAAATGATATTCTTGTTGGACTGGATGGAAATGACACACTTTTTGGCAATGATGGTGACGATTCTCTTTATGGGGGTGCAAATAATGACCTCCTATTAGGAGGACTCGGAAATGATCTTTTACTTGGTGAAGCCGGAAATGATGTATTGAACGGTGATGCCGGTGATGACTTTTTAGCCGGTGGAGATGGAGATGATACGCTCAATGGCGGAGCTGGCTATGACTCCCTTTACGGTGAGATAGGCAATGATAGCCTTAACGGCGGCACGGAAGATGATGTACTTGTTGGTCAGGACGGAAACGATACCATGAACGGCGAGGATGGTAATGACTATATTTTTGGCGGCAATGATGCCGATATTCTCTATGGTGGTGCAGGCGATGATCTTGTGCTTGGAGAAACAGGAATTGACATTCTATATGGAGCTACAGGAAATGACATGCTGGCCGGTGGGGAAGGAAATGATGAAATTAACGGCGGTGACGGCTATGATACCATCTACACAGAAGCTGGCAATGATATTGTTAATGCCGGAAATGACAATGATTTTATTTTAGATACCGAAGGCGATGACCTTATTTACTGCGATGCCGGAAATGACACTGTTCATGATGTTTTTGGAAATGACCTGATTAATGGTAGAGACGGAAACGACTATATTGTGGATTATAACGGCAATGATAATATCTTTGGCGGGGCTGGCAACGATGGTATTTACGACCTTAGCGGCAATGACTTGCTACTTGGAGAAGGAGGAAATGATACTATTCACGATTTAAGCGGCAATGACACAATACAGGGCGGAACCGGCGATGATTTTATCCTTGATTTCGATGGAGATGACTCATATCTATTTAATGTTGGCGATGGCAATGACACTATAGAAGACCGGAACGGAAATGATATTCTAGAGCTGACTACAACGAATTTAGACTTTAATAAAATTGATGAGAACCTTATTATCAGCATTAAAAACACAACTGATAAGCTTACACTAGTAGGTTGGTTTGGAGAAAACCAACAAAAAATTGAAACATTAAATTTTGCTGATGGTTCTACTATGACCTCAAAGGAAATAGATGCCTTATTTCCTCCACCCCCGGGAAATGATTCAATTTACGGGACAATCGGAGATGACACGCTTTATGGCAAGGACAAAAGTTACACCTTGCTTGGCGGTGCAGGTAATGATACTTATTTTATTGATGATCCGGGTGATGTTATAGTTGAAAATCCATACGAGGGAAAGGATATTGTCCGCAGTTCCGTAGACTATACCCTTCCTGCTAATGTGGAAAAACTATATCTTGAAGAAAACGCACATATAGCAACAGGAAACGACCTGGACAATTATATTTTTGGCAAAGAAGGTAATGACACAATATACGGAAAAGGCGGAGATGATGACCTGTACGGTAATTCAGGCAACGACCTGCTCGATGGCGGAGAAGGCCTGGACAAGTTCGTTTTTGGCCCTAGGGATGGAATTGACACTGTTGTGGATTCCGGCGGCCCGGACATCATCAGTCTGGAATACCTTATTGAAAAGAATGACATTGCCCTGTTTAAGAACGCATCAGGCACGTTCTATCTTGATTATGGTGATGTAGCAGGTATTGACAAAATCATTGTTAAGGATTGGGACGTCACAGCCAATCAGATAGAGAGGATTCAGCTTGGTAATGATGGTGTGTTCATGACTAACACAGAAGCCAACCAGGTTATACAGGACATTACCGCCTATGGAAATAATAACGGCATTGTATTAACCAGTGTAGAAGATGTGAAAAACAGTGCAGAGCTGATGAATATTATTGCCGGAGTGTGGCATATGTAAGCCCTTTTTTTTAACTTTACTTTCAATTATTATACACAATATGAAAATATTGTTTTTACATAGAAACTTCCCCGCACAATTCAGACACCTCGCAGGCTATCTTGCACAGGATAAAAATAATCAGGTAGTTTTTTTAACAAACAGAAAAGACAGCCCTGAATTACCCGGAGTCCATAAGGTTCTCTATGGCTTGCACAGGGAGGTCAGACCAGAAACCCACCATTACCTACGCTTTACCGAGGAATCAGTACTGCATGGGCAGGGCGCATTAAGGTCAGCAATGAACCTGCGCAATCAGGGCTTTATTCCTGACGTGATAATCGGGCATTCCTGGGGGCCGGTATCGTTTATGAAAGAGGTTTTCCCTGAATCAAAGATAATTGCACACATTGAATGGTTTTATAATTCCGATAACAGCGACATTGATTTTATCTCCCCGCCGCAGGTTGATACACGAGCAAAAACCAGGTATAAAAACTCGCATCTTCTAGTGGACTTGTACACATGCGATAAGGCAATTACGCCGACTCAGTGGCAATTAACGCAGATACCAAAGGAATTCCACAGCAAAACGTCTGTAATTCACGAGGGTATTGATACGAATTATTTTAAACCGGATGATAATGCGGTATTTAATGGTTTTTCAAAAAAAGATGAAATTATAACCTATGCAACCCGAGGAATGGAACCATATCGGGGCTTCCCGCAGTTTATGGAAGCGGTATCAATCATTCAAAAAAGGCGGCCCAATGCGCATATTATAATAGCAGGAGAAGACAGGGTTTGTTATGGCGCAAAACTGCCAGAAGGACAAACTTTCAAGAAATTGATGCTGGAAAAATATGATTATGATATGAACCGACTGCATTTTACAGGCAGTTTGCCATATTCTGAATACTTAAAACTGCTGCAAATATCATCAGCACACGTATATTTAACCTATCCATTTGTTTTATCCTGGTCAATGCTGGAGGCAATGGCCTGTGGATGTACCGTTTTGGCTTCTTCAACCCCGCCTGTGCTGGAAGTAATTAAAGATGAAGTTAACGGATTATTATTTAATTTCTCTAACATTAATGAAATCGCCGAAAAAGTGGATTTTGTGCTTGATAATAAAGGACTTTTAGATCATTTGAAAACAAATGCAAGAAAGACTATAGTCGAAAATTACAATTTAGCTCAAATGATAGAAAAACAGGTGGAATTGTTACAATGACAAACGTGACATTCCAGAAAATTTAACTTAATATTCCTTAATATAATGGCATCTTTTGACATTTAAAGTTGAAATCTTGTTTTAATTTTAGTGTATAGGGTTTGGACTCAAAATGGCTTTAGCAAAAAATTTAGTAGATTTAAGAGACAAAGTCCTTAAGAATTTTATGGGGCCTAACCCTTTCGTGCCTCAAATTCTTATAGGGCTGGGCAGTATTAGTTTTATGCCCTGGATAATTGCTACAAACAAGAAGGAAGAACCTGGTAAACGCATCTATGCAGCTACCAGGACACTTGTACAGGAGGGAATCGCTCTTCCTATCGCCTTGGGAACAGCTGCTTTATGCGGTGCACTAGGAAGTAAACTGGCTACAAACTCCACTAATAAGCTTGGTATTATCGGGCTATCTACAACTGTGGGATTTGCACTGGCAAACCTGGTTATTCCGCCTTTAACAACAACAGTTATTAACAAACTTCCCATTAAGGAAAAAGTCCATGCAATGGCAATGAAAAAACAACAGGGAAAGCTGGATATAACATCATACACGTATAAAACCCCTATGGCAGAGCTGAGAGTATAAAAGGATATGTTAAATGCCGTAAGTAAACTGAATACAGCAAGCTTTATAAACCATATTACAGCTCCAAATATGGCCAAATATTATGTGGGTGCTTTGGTTGCGATAAATGGAACAACCAGAATAATAGCTGCGGAAATGGATAAAAAGGAAAAACCGTCTGCACGACACTACGCAGCAGGTATTGCAGGATTACAGGAAGTTTTTGCACTGAGCGCTCATTTTCTATTAACGCCGCTTTTTGCCGTGGGAGGGCTGCTTTTAGGCAGGCATTTAATTGCAAAAAACGCTTTTAAATGTTTTAAAGGATTAAAACTTAAGGATATTAATAAAACTATAAGCGAAATCCATAAATACAACGGCAAAGTTCTAAAAAATGTAAGAGAAAATATAGAAGCCAAGAAGGAAATAGTTATTAAAAAAGGTAGCAAGCTATACACTATTGTTAAAGAAACCGTAAAAGGCAAAAAAGACAATATAATGGATGCCCTTGAAGGAAATATGGACATTTTAAAGGAAGTTCAACCAGATAAACTACCTGAAAACAGTTTTGTAACAACTACCTTAAAATTTATTGATAATAATCCAACAACCCACAATAATGTTATAGGATCTCAAAAATTCGGTGAAGCAATTGGTATGACTACCGCTTTAACAATAATTTCTCCGTTATGCTCAATTAAGCTAGTTCGCCCCTTATTAGAAAAACTCGGATTATCAAAAGAAACTGATGGCAAATTTAAACCTGAATTTAGTATGGGGAAAAGGCTAAAAGAGCAGGGTTTTGACTATACAATGTTATAAAATCGGGTTGTATATTCATCTTTTTTAAGTAAAATGTTTATATGAAAAATGGAAAAATCATTTCAATCGGCGAAGTGTTGGTTGATTGGACATGCCTGAATAAGACCCTTGATTTGAACGAAGCGAATGAATTCATTAAACTGCCGGGGGGTGCGCCTGCAAACGTGGCTGTAGGGCTTGCGAAGCAGGGTTATCCGGTACAGTTCATAGGCGGATTTTCTCAGGATATTTTCGGAGAATGGTTAAAAAATCACTTAAATTCACTTAATGTAGATGTATCGCATTCTCAAACAATTGAAAATGCCGGTACCAGATGTGCATATGTACTTACTGACAAAAACGGAAACAGGGTATTTAAGGGATTTAGCAAGTCATTATGCGCTGATACTATGCTTGAGTATGATAAAATTGATTTAAATAACCTTAAAAACGCTTCAATTATATATTTTGGTTCATTTATACAGGCTTGTGAAAAAAGTAGAAACGTAATTAAAAGAATTCTTGAAAACACTAAAAACGATAATATCAAGGTTTATGACCCGAATTTGCGGCCGGCAGTGTGGTCATCAGTAGAAGAAGCGGTTAATGTCATAAAACAGACTATTAAATACGTTGATGTGTTAAAACTCAGCGACGACGAAGTAAACTTGGTCAGTGGCATAGAAAATAACATAGAATCCGCAGCTGAAAAGGTTTTTAATGAATACAGCCTGAAATTACTTGTTATAACAATGGGCGAAAAAGGTTCATTTTATATAAATAAAAACGGCAGAGGCTATGTACAACCATTTAAAGTCCCGTCAGTTGAAATGACAGGGGCTGGCGACGGTTTTGTTTCAGGACTGATTGGCGGTATATATGAGTATATAAATACTGAAAATCAGGATATAGAAAACATTGCCAGTGAGGAAATCAGCTTTATTTTAACAAAAGCAAATGCAGTCGGCGCACTAGCTACTATAAAGCCGGGTGCAATGAGCGCTTTGCCCACCAGGAAAGAATTAGAAGAATTTTTAGCAAAATAATACGAGGTAAATCAAAACATGTCAGCAATTCAGGAAACGATGGATCCGACTCTGCAACCACAGCAAACAGAAAAAGAAGTGAGTTCACTCCCAATGATGTCTGTAATGCAGTTATTCAACCTGTGTTTAGGCATAATAGGCATACAATTTGCCTGGAGTATGCAAATTGCGCTTTCTTCAAGAGTGCTTGAACCGCTTGGCGCAAATCCTTTTTTATTCGGGCTTATCTGGTGCGCAGGACCTATAACCGGCCTGTTGGTACAACCTATTGTAGGTGCAATTTCCGACCGCACCTGGACGAAAATAGGCAGGAGAAGGCCGTTTATATTAGTGGGTGCTTTTCTTGGTGCGCTTGCGCTGCTATTTTTCCCATTCTCCCCTACTTTACTGATAGCTGCTCTTACCATATGGGTAATTGATGCCTGTGTTAACGTATCTCAGGGGCCATACAGGGCGCTTGTTCCTGATAATGTAAACCCTAAGCAGCACGCTGTTGCTAATGGATATTTAAACTTCGCCTTTGGTGCTGGTTCAGTAATTGCGCTGGGCGTTGCTCCGGCGCTTAAGTTATTTAACGTGCCTATGAACATTGAACAACAATATATTATGTCCGCTGTAGCCCTTGTATTATTTATTATTTACACATCATTAACCATTAAAGAATATAAAAAACCTGTCAAACAAGGAGTACAGGAAGAGAAACCTACCTTATTTGACGCTTTTAAGGTGTTTGCAAAGAGTGACAGAGAAATCCACAAGCTTTGCGGAGTTCAATTCCTTCTTTGGGTAGGAATTATGTGCATGTTCATATATCTAACTCCTTATATTGTGCATAATATCTACTTATTACCCGATATGTCCACAAAACAGTACAAGGAAATGGAGCAATCATATCAGAAATCCGAAGTAAATTACGAAACACAAAACGTCCAAAATACTTTTAATGAATATAAAAAACTGCTATCAACAGGCAAAAAAGACCAGATTCAAACCCTTATAGTTGATAACAATATGGGAAATTACCAGAAAATAGCACTAATGAAGAAACTGGACCAGGAAGCCACAAATACAGCACAGCTTGCGCTGGTAGCGTTTAACTTCGTGGCTTTGATGTTATCAATTCCACTCGGTTATCTCTGTGCGAAATTCGGGAAAAAACCGATTTTCACCGTGAGTTTGCTATTTTTAGCACTTGCATTTCTGTTTGCACCATCATTATCCACTCCAATGCAGGCTATTATTATGATGGCGTGCGCCGGAGTCGCCTGGGCAACTATATTATCTATACCTTTCTCGATTTTATGCGACTATATGCCACGAGGCAGCGAAGGCTCAATTATGGGCATATTTAATATGTTTATAGCAGGCCCACAGCTTATATCAGCTACATTTATAGCCTGGGTAATCTCACAAAACCCTGTGACTACCACGTTAGGCAGTTCACATAACTGGTCAATTGCGTTTCTTGTCGCATCAGGGTGTGTGTTTGCAGGGATAATAGCGCTACAGTTCATCAAGGAGAAGAAGGTATCATTCTGTGACTGTAAAATTTGAGACAATCCTTGATACTGAGCAGTATACTTTCTATAAAAAGTACGAAAAAGACCCGAATTTTATAAAAATTCTGGAAACTAAAACCTACTATGAAATACCGCATGTAATCGACTACTTAAGACTGGTGGAGTGCGAAATTTCCGAATCCCAGATGGAGGAATTCTTTAGCAAAGTTATTTCCGACAGGGATACTGCTATAAAAGAAGCATATAATATTAAAACTGCTGGAAATAGCCTGGCTAACCCTGACGATTTAAAAATAATTGAAAAACTCTGTAATACACTTGCAAAAAACAATGATGACGCCTGCGCTATCTTTGTTTCATTCTTTAAGAATCTGGTTAAATATAAAAAGCTAATGCCAGAGGAATATTTGGAAAAAATTCCAGATGATTGGTACTCTGAGCCGTGGTATTACACATATGTCCAGTATTTTGGCACGGATGAAAACGGAAAAGGCAATTTTTCCACCTTAAAGAACCAGCTGGATTATCTTGAAGAGATAGGAATAAAAAATATCTATATACTGCCTCATTATCAATCACCAAACGGTGATGCAGGATATGATATTTCTGATTATAAACCCTCCGAAGACTTTGGAGGCGAGGCGAAATTCAGGGAATTCATCACAGAAGCCACAAAGCGAAATTTTAAAATAGCAACTGACCTGGTATTTAACCACACATCCGCTGAACATAAGTGGTTCTTAAAAGCTTTAAACGGCGAAAGCAAGTATTTTGATTATTATTTAAAATGCCCGGATCACTGGAAAGACATTGATATAAATCAAGTTTTAAGGGATGAAAACGGGGATTTGTTTTTATACCTTGAAGAAAATGATGCGAATGGCAATAAAGTAATTTCTAAAAGGATCTTAATCTTCCCTGATGTTGATAAAACCCTCTGGCTCAGGAAAAAAGTAAAAAATCTCGATAAAGATGTACTGTTTTACAGGGAATTTTACCCGTTCCAGGTTGATTTAGACCTACAAAACCCACACGTAATGGATGAACTGTTTAATTTCCTCGGTGAAGAAATAAGCCTTGGTGTGCTAGGGAAGAGAACTGACGCCATCGCCCACTGGATTAAAAAGCCCGGCACTGATGCCAAAGACCTGCCGGAAACATATGCCCTACAAATGCTTATAAAACAGTTCTTAAAGCACTTATCCCCAAAAACCATAATACTGCCCGAAGTTGTTACTACTTCACTTAAGTTAAAAGGATATGCAGGTCATGAAACTATAATAAACGGCTGTAAAACTACAACAGGCGGAGATGCGCTGTTTGATTTCCAGCTCCAGCAAATGCTTAGAGAAATGATTTATTTTGAAAACACTACTCCTTTCTGGACACAGGTGCATCATCGAGGCGAGGAAGGTCTGAACACATCTGTTCCCCTCCTGCCCATAGAGCATCATGACGAAACTTATATGGGTTTTATTCAGGAAATAGAAAAAATGCGGGAGTATATCCGCAAACCTGAATCTAATCCCCGTGGAATTATTTATAAAAACGGTATGAGCGGCGGCGCCAGGTATGCAAGCTGTCTTAATAAGAATAGTAAGCGTATTGCAACCGCATTTTTCTGTCAGTATATGATGCCTGCTTCACCGGTTATTTATTATGGAACAGAAATCGGCGCTGCGAACCGCTATGAACAGATGATAAAAAGGCAAAAAGAACAATTCTTTACTCTTGAAAAGCTGCTTGGGCGGGAATACGTGGGCTGTGGCAAAGCAATAACCTTTGAAAAATGTGAAGACCCAAGAGAGCTGCAAAGAGGCTCAATAACCGCTGAAGAATTTAAAAAGGCACTAAAGCAAGACTACCCCGCTCTCAGAGTTATAAAAACACTGAATAAATTAAGAAAAGAACATTCTGCGCTGAGGTCTTATAAGTTCTGCGATTTGCACACAGGCCATCACTCGATTTTTGGAATGATAAAGTTCCCTGAGTTTTCAAATGAAAAACCTGTACTTGCACTTGCTAATTTATCTTCGCAGGACTTAATTGCAAAAATACCTGCTGATTACACATTAGAAGAACTTTTTAAACAGGAAGATTACATCATCTCATCACAGAAAGATTATTTAAATATTTCTTTAAAATCACACGGCTTTGTGCTGTTTCGGTTAAAATGAAATCTATGACCAGTACTCTACAGCAAAAACCTCTTGATCCTCTTGTTATATTACGGACAATATTCGGCTATAAGTCCTTTCGCGGAGAGCAGGCGGAAATCATTGAGCATATTATAAACGGCAAAGACGCACTGATACTGATGCCTACCGGCGGTGGAAAATCCCTTTGTTATCAAATCCCGGCCTTATGTATGCAAGGAATCGTAGTTGTGGTTTCACCACTTATCGCATTGATGCAGGATCAGGTTGATGCGTTGAAACAGCTGGAAATAAAAGCTTCTGTATTAAATTCAACATTATCAAATAAGGAAGCAGCAGAAATTGAAGCCAAAATGCAAAAAGGGATGCTTGATATAGTTTATGTATCACCTGAAAGGCTCAATACTGAAAGGTTTCTTACCCTTTTAACCCAATGTAAAATTTCATTATTTGCAATTGATGAAGCGCACTGTGTTTCGCAATGGGGACACGATTTCCGGCCGGAGTATACGGAATTTGCCAAACTTAAAGACATTTTTCCAAATGTTCCCCGTATTGCTTTGACTGCAACAGCAGATGAACTTACCAGACAGGATATTATTAAGCATTTAAGGCTGGAAAACGGCCGAGTGTTCAGCTCCAGCTTTGACAGACCCAATATACGATACAGGGTAACGCCAAAGGACAATGAGAAAAAACAGCTTTTGAGTTTTATAGAAACAGAACACAAAGGCGATTCAGGCATTGTTTACTGTATTTCCAGAAACAAAGTTATGGGCATAGCAGAATATCTAAAGAGTCAAGGGTATAACGCCTTGCCATATCATGCAGGGCTAGATAATGAAGTAAGAAGAAAAAACCAGGATTATTTCATTAAAAATGACGGCGTGATTATGGTTGCGACAATCGCATTCGGGATGGGGATTGATAAGCCGGATGTCAGGTTTGTTGCGCATATGGATTTACCAAAAAGCATCGAGGCATATTATCAGGAAACCGGCAGAGCAGGGCGTGATGGACTGCCTTCTAATGCGTGGATGGTTTATGGAACAGAAGATATCGTCAAATTAAGGCAATTTATTTATCAATCCGAGGCCCCTGCTGAGCAGAAACGAATTGAGCACCAAAAACTGGATACGCTGGTAGGTTATGCTGAAACCATGAAGTGCAGAAGACAGATATTACTGGAATATTTTGGAGAAAAAACTGACAACAAGTGTGATAACTGCGATACATGCCTCGAACCAGTAACAGGATTTGATGCTACAGTTGCGATTCAGAAGGCATTATCCTGTATTTTTAGGACTGAACAGCGATTTGGGGCAGCTCATATCATTAATATTCTTACAGGAAAAGAAGATGAGAAGATTAAAAGGTTTAATCATAATAAAATAAGCACCTTTGGAATAGGCAAGGAATTCGATAAATTTCAATGGAAATCGATTTTCAGGCAAATTATCGCTTCAGGACTTTTAAATGTTGATATGGAGGCATTCGGAGCGCTTAAACTAACTGCTGAATCAAATAAAATCCTTCGGGGACAGGAAAAAATTTATTTACGTAATGAGACCATTAAAGAAAAACCATCAAAATCCAAGAAAACCGAAACCCGTAAACGCACTTCATTTACTGATCCAACGTCTGAGGCTCTCTTCATGAAGTTAAGGGAACTGAGGTTATCCCTTGCAAAAGAACAAAATGTGCCGCCATATGTCATCTTCCACGACACTACCTTAATTGATATGATAGTTGTAATGCCAAAAACCTTATGGGAACTGGGACAGATTTCAGGAGTCGGAAAAACCAAACTTGATAAATACGGAAAACTCTTTCTTGAGGTACTTTTACTACCTATTTAAAAGTGTCTATTTAAAAACGACGCAGTACACATTTTTTGTTTTTCTTTTGGCTTGTCCTCGACGTGATAAATCAATTTTATATGGTGAAGCTGGCCGCTGTGCGGCCAGCTTCACCATATAAATAGTTGTTTTTACGTCAAGATCAATATGGAAAATACAAAAATTATCTATTACTGCGCCACGATTATGTTTTGATTTATTTCTTTGTTAAAAGCACTTTATCTACCCTATTCCCATCCATATCCACAACCTCAATCCTAAATCCATTCCAATCAAAATACTCAGATGCAATAGGAATTTTCTCCATCTGATAAATAACGAAACCTCCTATTGTGTTATAGTCGCCGCTGTCTTCATCAGGTAATTCATCTATTTCAAAAAGTTTTTTAAAATCATCTATTTCGAATAATCCATCAAGCAGCCAGGTTCCATCTTCTCTTTGAACTGCCAGAGGGCTTATAATTTCTTCAATTGTTGGAATATCACCCACCAACGCTTCAAATATATCTATAATCGTCAGCAATCCCTGAACAACCCCATACTCATCCACGACAAAAGCAAAATGTTTCCCTGATTTTTTAAAAAGTTCCAATGCCTTAAATGCTTTCATTGTTTCAGGAATGAATAATGGCTGATCAGCTAACTGTGATAAATCTGTAATTTTTCTGGTAACAAATTCAGATAACAGGCTTTTAGCGTGAATTACCCCTATAATATTTTCAAGCCCACCCTTGCAAAGCGGAAAGATACTATGAATACTTTCATTTATTATTCGAGTATTTTCCTCTATCGTATTTTCCAGGTCAAGCGATACAATCTGGTTTCTGGAAGTCATCAGTGAACCCACCTGGCGATCAGTCAAGTTAAAAACATTATCAACTATAGATTTTTCCTCTTCTTCTACTGTACCGGCTTTCTCTCCCTGCTCCAGCAGTAAAAGAATTTCCTCTTCTGTAATGTGTCGCTCTTGTACTTCTTTAATTCCCAGTATTTTTAAGACAACATCTGTAGAATAACTAAAAATTTTTACAGCAGGAGATGCAATTTTTGACAACAGGAGCATTGGCCGGGCTACAAACGACGCTATATTTTCAGGGAAAATTAAAGCCAGCCTTTTAGGTACAATCTCCCCAAAAACCACGGTTAAATAAGTAATTGCAATAACTACAACAGTTAAACCTACTGTAGCACCGTAAGGATTTATAAAAGGTATTGTATTAAATAGTTCACCCAGCCTTCCTGCTATTGTTATTCCACCAAATGCACCCGCTAAAACACCTATCAGAGTAATTCCTATTTGAATAGTGGATAGAAAGCGATTAGGTTCATTTGCCAAATCCAAAGCAGCCTGTGCTCTTGAATTTCCCTCGGAAGCAAGTTGCTGCAACCGCTCTTTTCTTGATGAAATAATAGCAATTTCAGACATTGCCAGTATTCCATTTAACGCTATTAAAATAAATATGATAAGTAATTCAGCAGTAATCATTTTTAAGCATCTTTAATTTCTATTTCATGTCAGCCTAAAAAAAGAAGAAAAAATATAGCTAACAGGGTATTACTCCCTATTTATACTGTTTTGCAATTAAAACATAACCTCGGCGCAGTAATGGCTAGTTATTTATTTTCCATATTAATTTTGACGTAAAAATAGTTTTTTAAGGGGAGAAACTGGCCGCTGCGCGGCCAGTTTCTCCCCTTAAAATTAACTTATACGTCAAAGCTAACCTAAAAGGAAAACAATAAATGTGTCCTGCGCCGCAATTAATGAGTAGCCTTAGAAACCACGTTATAATCAAGGGAAAAAACTACATCCAGATAACCCTGCTTATAATTAGAAGGCAGTGGGTTTAATGGCAGGGACTTTTTTACAGCATTCAAGGCAGCATTATCCATTTCTCCACTAAGGGATGTTTTCTTTATATTTAATATAACCAGCCTGCCATCTTTTGCAATCCTTAAAAATAATTCAACCCTTTTGTTTTCATTGCCTGCGGGAGGTTTCCAATTCCAGTTTATTCTTCTTTGAAGTTCATTAATATACGGTGTAATGTCAGGGTTATCCAGAATATTGTTAATAACATATGAGTTTCCAAGTCCACCGTCTCTTCGTCTACCGCTGCCTGTTCCATCGCCGTCTCCTGAGATTGAGTCAGAAGAAGCGGGCCCAGAGCTGCCCTGTGCGCCTGATCCGACATTTGATGATAAAGGTTTAATTTTAGGAACAGGAATAGAGAGTTCATCAGGTTCATCGTTTTTAGGAGAACTCTCTCCTTTATGAGGATTTTCCGGTTTTAGTTTTTTTACTGCATTTTTTTTGCCGCCTTTGTTTGCTGAGGATATTTTTTTATTCTGCTTTATCTGTTTTATTTGAGGTTTTACAGGTTTTACAAATACAAATTGTATGTCCTGCGGCGTAGGCTCAGGTTTTTCTATAGTTGGTATATTTAAACCAAACATTAACAGCAGGAATATTATTAATTTAACCAATAACCACACTAAAATCGCTGCAATAAAATGCCCAAAAGCTGATATGATAAAGGAATTCCGCAATGAAATCCCTTCTTCCATATTATTTTTTTCTAATATTTTCAAGGACGGAAACTCTCTTTTGTACGGCGGGAACGTTTTCATCGTCAGGTGCTAAAGTCAGGAATTGTTTATAATTTACCAGAGCCTCTGCATAGTTCTTTTCTTTATCTAATGATACCCCAAGAACATAATAAACAAGAGGAAATTCGGGGTTTACCTGTATTGTTTCTATGAAATATTCCTTTGCCTTGCTATAATCATTAAGGTCAAAAAACACAAGCCCCAAGTTAAATTTTGCATCAACATTTTCAGGATCAAGCAAAAGCACCTGCTGATAATAATTCTGAGCTTCCGCTAATTGAGAGCTTTCCTTGCACTTATTCCCTGCAGCCAAGTAGGCTTGGATTAGGTCCTGTAAAACCTTGCTATCATTTTTTATGGCAAGTGATTTCTGGTAATATTCAATTGCCTGATCATAATTATCAGAAGAATTATGAACGAAAGCAATATTATAGTATATTTCAGGGTCATCACTGTTATATTGCAGTGCCTGATTGTAATATTCTATTGCTTTTCCATAATCACCAAGCAATAAGTGATTTTTTCCCAGTTCTTTTAAAATATTTAAATCATCAGGTTTTAATTCAAGACCCTTGAAAAGCATATTACTAGATTGATTAAAGTCTCCTTTTTCCTGATAAATTATGCCCAGGTTGTAATAAGCATCAGGGTTATCCGGTACACTTGCAATATATGCAAGGTAATATTCAATTGCTTCATCAGCGTTGCCCAGCTTATCCAGAAAATTTGCTATATTAAAATTAACATCGACTAGCTTAGGATCGATTTTTAATACTTCTTTATATTCATCAACAGCTTTTTGTTTTTCATCTGTATTAGTATAAGCTGTAGCAAGAATAAGTCTTAGATTAGAGTCATCCGGAATTTTTTCCACTACGGGAGCGAATACATCAATAACTTTCTGATAATTCTCAGTCAGAATAAGTGCTTTACCATAATTTTCCCAGTCATAAAAAGTATCAGGGCTGTTTTTTATTAAAGTTTCATATTCATTAACAGCCTCTTCAGCTTTATTTATCTCCAAAAGCTTGGAAGCAAGGCTTTTTCTGGCATTGATATGGTCAGGATAATAGGATAAAAAAGTCTTGTAATGCTCAATTGTTTCCTGCGCATTGCCTCTTAGGTTTTGCACCTGCGCAAGATTGAGATAAATATATTTATAATCAGGCGAAAGTGCAGGCACTTTTATATAAGCCTCATAAGCTCCTTCATAATCCTTTTGTTCCAGCAAAATGCTTCCTATACTAAGGTATAAATATCCGTCAGTAAGGCTTAAAATAGCAGCTTTTCTATAATTTTCAAGCGCTTCCTGCCAGTTGCCCTGCTCGGAAAAAAGCCCTGCCAGCTTTATGTAAATAATAGCCTCATCTGGAGCAATCCCTGCTGCTTTTTCATACTCAACCTTAGCCCCTATAAGGTTTTGGGCTTTGTAAAGTTTATTTGCGTTATTAAAGTGCTTACGGGCTTTTTTATTCATAGCCCAGCAGGGAACGCTAATCAATATAACACCCAGTATTAATGCTAGACAGACTTTTTTGCTTCCACTCATAAAATCTCTTGCCAAAACCAAATATAAACATATAATAATTTATTAATACGTTAATGGGCAAGTAGCGAGAATAATACAAAGAAGGAGGAATATACAAATGGATAATGTTTTGAAAAAACTACTGATCACCGGATTGGTAATTGGAATGTTTACAGGCAGTGCAATGGCTAAAAGCTACCCTGACTTGTCTAAAGATCACTGGGCCTATAAACAAATTCAAGCCCTTACTGATGAGGATGTACTTGTAGGTTATCCTGACGGAAACTTTAAAGCTGATGAAAACGCAACGAGGGCGGAGTTTGCCACAATGGTACTTAAAGCCCTTCATCAGGAAAATGCACCGCTTACTGAAACTTTTGAATTTACAGATGTGCCATACAAGCACTGGGCTTTTAACGTTATCCAAAGAGCAATCGGGTTTGACCTTATAAAAAATTCATCAGATAACCTGTTTAAACCTGAAGATAACATCACCAAAACGGACGCTATGGGAATTATGGTATCAGCTCTTAATATTAACCAGCTAGGTATGGATAAAGCAAAAAAACTTATAGGAGTATATGAAAATCCTAATAAACCTATTAGCAGGGCAGAAATCGCAGCCAGCCTCTATAATATGCAAGCTGAAGCAAGAATTCACCCTAACAAAAAACTTGAAGATGCAATGAAAGCCAAAAAAGGCGAAGGCATTGTAATTAAGGGTGTTACAATTGATGGAACAGTTGCTACAATACCAGCTGGAACAAAAATTCCTGTAGTTTTATTGAATTCACTTAAAAGCCAGGTAAATAAAGAAGGAGAAGTATTCCTCACAAAAGCTGACAAACACCTTGTAACACAAGATAATTATATATTAATTGCACAGGGCAGTACAGTTAATGGCGAAATCACAAGTGTAAAGCCTGCGAAACTCTTCATAAGAAACGGAAAACTAGGGCTTGATACAAAAACGATTAATACCACGATAAATCAGCACGCTGCATTTTTAGGAAATATTAACACAGATTCTACTAAAAACTGGTTTGTTAGAATAGTAAGGGCAATAATTAAAGGCGGGAAAGTCAAACTTGAAGAAGGTAAAGTAGTTAAAATCAAACTTGACCAGCCTATAAAGGTTGACCTCACAAGCGGTTGGATAATAGAAGAACCGAAATTATAGAAAAGTCTTTTAATTAATGTAACATTTATTTAAGCAATGCCTCCACATTACGGGTAATATACATCCTATAATACCTGCCCAGTTTAAATAATGGTTTTGTTAATAATTTTGAACTCAAATTATTTATCAAGAAACTTAATGTATACATCAAATACCAGTTATAACTGTACTTTAATTCAGGATATGCGTCTTTAAAAAACTTCAAAAGATCTCGGGTAAGGGATGGAGAGTTGTACTTAAACCCTATATAAAAAGCTTTATTAATCATACTTTTATATTGTGTCCTGATTAGTTTCCTGTGTAAGTCTGTTGAAATGATTTTGCTGTTACTCAGGTGCTTGTTACAAATTCCATGGCCCTCTTTAATCATCTCCAGAAATACTCTGTTAGTAAGGTTAATTTCATGTCTTCTGTAATATGTAAGAGGCTTGTTAATGTATATAAAATCATACTGCTGAGCTAATCTCATATACAAATCATGATCAGCTGCATATTTGTATTCTAAATTGTAAAAATCGTTTTTGTCCAAAGCATCCTTATGTACTACGACATTTATCCCATTACCAATAGGGTTTTCATAAGCTAATCGGGTTAATACTTCTTTTTGGGATACAATTCCCTCTGTTTTAAAAGGATAATCGGGAAATAAATTTCCTAATAAACTATCCTGATTATAAATTGCTGTGACAAAAACCTTATGGTGAGGAAATTTATTGTATGCTTTGACAATTTCTTCTAAAAAGTGAGGACCGTATTTATCATCGGTATGAAGTATCGCTATGAGGTCTCCTTTTGCAAGACTTATCGCCTTGTTTGCAGTCCTGTAACCTCCCATGTTAGGCTCATTTTGATGAAATTTTATTCTCGGATCTTTATAACTTTTTATAATGTTTACTGAATTATCAGTAGAACAATCATCTATAATTATCAGCTCAAAATTCTCATATGTCTGATTAAGCACACTTTCTATGGATTCTCTGATAAATCTCTCATAATTATGATTTGGCATACATACACTAATTAATGGTTTCATGATCTCTCCTTCCATCAATCTATAAAGATGTAAATACTAAATCACATTTTTACCTGATTTCACGGTGACCAGTCAGGCTATTCAAATATTTAAAAAAAACTTTTAGTATTTGAAAATGAATATTTCAAAAAATATTATTGTTGGTGCAGGGCTTACAGGAACTACACTGGCGTATAAAATTGCGACCGAACTTGATGAAAAAGTATTGGTAATAGATAAACGCCCTCATATAGCAGGTAACTGTTATGATGAATTTGATTCAGAAGGCCTGTACCTGAAAAAATACGGACCTCATATTTTTCACACAAATGATAAAAAAGTATGGGATTTCTTGTCACAATTTACAAACTGGCATCCTTTTTTCCTGAAAACAGAAGCATTTATTGACGGAAACCTTGTAAACATTCCATTCAATTTTGATTCTATCGAAAAATGTTTCCCAAAGACGCTTGCAACAAGACTTGAAGAAAAATTGCTTGAAAAATATGAATATAACAGCAGGATTTCCATTTCCCAGTTACTTGAACAGGATGATAAAGACTTAAAATTCCTGGCAAATTACATTTATGAAAATGTATTTAAGAATTACACAGAAAAACAATGGGGCATAAAGGCTGAAAAAGTTGATAAATCTGTGCTCACAAGGGTTCCAATCCTTATAAGCAGGGACAAGAGGTATTTTCAGGACAGATACCAGGCAATTCCCCAATATGGATATACAGCAATGATTGAAAAAATGCTGGATCACCCGAATATTGAACTAATCCTTAATACTAAATTTGATAAAAAAACTCATAAAGCAGAACGACTCATATTTACAGGGTGTATTGATGAATTTTTTGATTACAAATACGGCAAATTGCCATATCGCAGCCTGGCGTTTAAATTCCAAAAATTTGACAAAGAATTCTGCAAAGATACATCTATTGTTAATTATCCAAATGAGTATGACTTCACTAGAATCACGGAATTCAAACATTTCCTGGACTTAAAATCAGAAAAAACAATTATTGCCACCGAATACCCGCAACACTATGAACCAGGCAAAAATGAACCCTATTACCCTATTGCAAACAAAGAAAACCACGACCTGCTGGCAAAATACCAGACAGAAGCAAAAAATATCGACGGATTAATAATCGCAGGCAGACTAGGCGAATATAAGTATTATAATATAGACGCTGCAGTTGCGAGAGCACTGGAGCTATTTGATAAGGAGGTTTTAAATGAGTTTTTCAAAGAAAAAAATAATTTCGGTTACTCCTGCAGGTAGAAAAAGATATTTAAAAATTTTATCAAAGTATCTACTTGCAAACAGGCATATAATTGATGAACATCATTGGTGGGTAAACACCAGCGATCCGGAAGATAAAAGATATATAGAGCAATTATGTCAGCAATACCCCGAATTTTTTAAGGCAATACCCTGTCCACGTCCAGTCCATAAGGATGTATTTAAATCCATTGCGTATTTTTTCGAAGGCTGCACTGAACCGGATACAATATATGTGAGAATAGATGATGATGTAGTATGGATAGAAAACGGAGCTATTGAAAAACTCGTTAAATGCAGAATAGAGAACCCTGAACCCACAATCATAGGCGCTAATATAGTAAATAACGCCATTTGCAGCCATTTACACGAAAGATTTGGGGTTTATTCGTTTAAAAGGCAAATGGTTAATTATGATTGTCTCTGCCGTATTGGCTGGGCAAATCCAAAATTTGCAGAGATAATACACAGCACATTTTTACACCACTATAATCACGGGAACTTACACAAATATAAATTTCCATACTGGATTATATGGGAAAAAGCGAGATTTTCCATAAATTGTATCTGCTTTACAGGCGAGGATATGGCCAGGATTTACGACAAAATTGTGGATGACGAAGAGCATAATCTAACTGTTACAATACCCAAAAAGGAAAATAGATATGTAGCAATATGCGGAGAAGCCCTGGTATCTCACTTTGCATTCTATACGCAGAGGGAACATCTTGATTCTACTGATATATTGCAAAAATATGAGGCTTTAGCTGATGAATATCTTGGATTAAATTCCAAAGATTTAATTAGTGCGTAATAATAAAAGAAATACCCTGAGAGCGATTCGAACGCTCGACCTACCGCTTAGAAGTTTACAGGGGGTACATTCTTCAATCCCAAGTATATCATGAAAAATCGACTAAAACATTTGAAATTGTTCCAAATTTTGTTCCATCAGATTTTATATGTTTGTTTTTATATTAATATGGGTTTGTTAGAATTTTTGGAACAATTTTGGAACAATGCGAGGCATAAAACGAATTTATATATATTTTATTTTAAAAATCCATAGGCAGGTAAAAATCATGCCTACAGTATCTAACTTTATATCCTGTTAATTAAGGATTCATGAAACAAGGTTTTAGCATATTATTAGTTTTATTAGCAAAAGAAAACTAATTTATGCTGAATCTGGACATATTAGAGAAAATCAAAAAATTAAGTATCAGATCTCTTTTTTCTGATGATGTTTTAATGGAAAGACTGGTTTTAAAAGGCGGAAATTGCATAGACTTGGCATATAAACTAAGCACAAGAAGTTCTCTTGACCTGGATTTCTCTATGGAAACGGACTTTACACAGGAAGAAATAGATACATTTACTGATAGAATAGAGTTTCAGTTTAACAATTATTTCCCTCAAGAAAACTTACGGACTTTTGATATTAAATTCTCCTCAAGACCGATGAAACCTGATAAATATAATGATTGGGGAGGTTATAGGGTAACTTTTAAAGTCATTCCAGTAGAAAAATATCAGGAATTGCAGGAAAACAAAGATAAATGTCGAAAGCAATCTTTAACTTTAGGTAAAAACGATTCCAAAGAATTCAGTATAGATATAAGTAAATTTGAATACTGCCAAGGTAAACAAAGTTTTGACCTTGATGGGGTAAATATTTATATCTACTCCCCGCTAATGACAGTGTTTGAAAAACTAAGAGCAATTTGTCAAAAAATGAAAGAGTATGATTTAAATAGCGCAAGAAAAGACCAGGCACGTTCAAGAGACTTTTACGATATTTTCATTGTCAATGAAGAATTAGCACAAATAAATTTTAAAGATTCACAAAATAGGGAACTTTTAAAAGAAATATTTCAAATAAAAAAAGTACCCCTGCATTTGCTGGAAATCATTAAAGATAAAAGAGAAGTGCATAGACTGGATTTTGAATCTGTTAAGGCAACAATAACACATACAGCAGAATCTTTTGACTTCTATTTTGATTATGTACTTGAAAAAGTAGACGAATTAGAGAGATTTTGGAACGTATAAGTTCCATTTATCGTTAAAATCTCTGTTCTTGTCGTCTATATTCCTGACAACAAAAAACTTATATTCAATTCCAAAATCACGAAATAACTGATATTCTTTTTCCTTGTAACCTGCCTTTTCAAGATAGTAACCGATTACTTGATGATACGGGTATCTAAAATTAATATTTTTCAGCATATTTGCCATTTTTTCCACAGAAAAACGTCCTTTTGCTGATTTATACGCATTTAATACTTCTACAACCCCACCAGCATAATGTGGACTAACAGAAATATCTATTAATGTCCTTTCAATATTTGTTACTTTAACCTTAAGGTTGTTGTCTATTATTTTTTCAACTACACCAAGGTTATTGGTGTTTTTTCCATTTAACCAGCAGATTTTGTAGTCTTTATATTTTGCTATATTCTTGGAGGTTCTGGGTTCTTTGTAGAAAGATTTGGTTATATCGATTTGCTTTAATGGTTCTTCTTGTTTATGTTTAGGGGATTGTTCATTGTTGATATAAATAATTTTTGGGATATTATCCGTTAAATTGTTGATAAAAACAGCACTGTAATGACTAAAGTAACAGTTTGGATTAATGGATATTGCTAATTCATATACATTTGGTTCTTCAAAGAAGAGTCTTTTAACGTCCCTGTTAGTAAAATCTAAGCAAACGTATTTTAGTATGCTGTTTTCAATTAAAAAAGTAAGAAATTCAGGAAAAGTGGTTTTAGAAGGAATATATTTAGATAAAATTGCATCTTCTTTTAAAGACTTTAAGTCTAAAGTTGTAAAAATCTGTTTATTAGTCTCTTTAAACAGATTCAGAAGATTATTTATTTTTATTGTTTTTTGTTCTTTGGTTAATCTGACCATAACTTAAAAATACTTCTTTTTGCAAATGAGCAGTATATATACTGCTCATTTTAACATATTTTTTTATCAAATTTCAATACACAAATTGTAGAACAATAATGATTTGGTAAATACTGCGGTATACATACCGCAGTATGACCGCTTTTTTATAAAAAATCCATCGCTCTAAAGTATTATTTTTTAATTATGTTGTAAAAACTATAAAACTAATTCAATGCTATAACACGCATTACCTCTTGGTAAATTTGTTCAGCATGTGAGATTATGTACTTAAAGTATTACAGTTTCAAGTACCTTATTTGTTAAATACCAACCGTTCACTGTTCTGGAATATTAAACCTGCCCTCAGTCAAACAGAACTCTCATGCCTGCTACTATATTCATAATATATTCAAAGGCACGCTTGTCCTTATTCTTTGCCTTAATAAACTGATTAATGAATTCTCTTGCTGACTCAGAGTTAATATATGTCTTTAAAACTGCTTCTACTTCCTTATCTTCAACCCTGTATTTTTCCATTAACAGACTCAGGATTTCCTTCTTTTCCTCTCCTGCTTTGTCAATAAACATCTTACCGTTACCTGTGAAGATATATTCCAAGTTAGCATTAAATTTATCTCTCAGAAATTTAAGGTATTCAACTGATACTTTCCTTTCCCCCAACTCATAATTAGATACGGATTTTAATTGATAACCAGACATTGCTGCCAGTTTGCTCATGGAATATCCTTTTGCTTCCCTGATTTCCCTTACTCTTGCCCCAATATCTTTGAGTTCTTTTGAAAGTTCTTCTTTTATATTTTTGTTCATAATATTTTCCTAATTACTCATTCAATTGTTGATTGACATTGGTACAAAATCGTTTAACATGACTTAAGATATTTAGTAATAATGATTAGTAAACATCTTTAGTAAACTTCTTGCCTGATATTATCATATTTTTTAGGATATTGCAATATGCACAAAAAGACTGTATTAAAAATAAAAATGAGATTACTGGAATTGAATATATCCCAAAAACAGATAGCACAGGAACTTGGTATTACTGAGGGTGCTGTATCGCATCTTGTTAATAGAAAATCAACTTCCAAACGTTTTGACGAATGGGTAAAAAACAGACTGGGTATCGATATTAATAAGGAATCAGAATAATTAAACTATATAGTAAGGAGATTTGCGAATGAGTAAGATTATTAAGAAAGCGTTTCTATTGGGAATTATATTACCAATGCCTGTTGTTCTTACTGGATGCTCAGGAACACCGCCTGATTGTAGCGCAAAATCTACAACAAAAGAAGTTATAGAAATTTTTAAACAAAATAATCTTAACTATAAATTGTTAGACGAAAATTCAATTTCTAATATTTACATTGAAAGTTCAAGAACCTCTGATTATGACGACAAAATTAAAAAATATAGTTGTGAAGGAGATTTAGTTATTAAACCTAAAAAAACGGGATTCTATGGAAAATCAGGTTCCAATGAGTTATATGAATATACATATAAAAACTCATATGAATACAGATGTAATGTAGAATATACCTCTCAATTTGCTGATAATTCAAAACATTATGTAGAGTCCACTTATGACGCAAATTATTATCGTGGGTTAAGTTGTCAGTTTTATTAATTTGAATATCCTGAACAATTTTATTCCTAAAAAATTAGATGAAAGCGTTATTAAAATCCTTGATACCGAGACTAAAGAAATCATAACCAGTCACAACATTAAAAAAGTAGGTTTAACCTTACAGGGGGAAGTGGACTTAAGGCATAAAGCAGGGTTTGCTCAGTATAATGCTGTTTGCTGGTTTCGTTGGTTTTGGTTTCAAGTCTGTCTATATCCTCTTTTAACCTGTTAAATATTGAATCTTGTTCATTATTATTTAGAACAGGATTATATTTCCTGTCCTGCATATTAAATGCTGGATTAAATTCTGATATTCTTAAGACCAACTTACTTTCCCATGGCGAAACTTCCCATTTATATAAAAACATTAAGAAATCTACAAATTCATGATTTATAAAATTTATTATACCGGTTCTAAAATAAATTTGTGATTTTTTTATCAAAATGTTCCAAAATATAAATATGGGACAAGTAAAATTAATAGATAGCGAAAGAAGTATA
>MFRL01000003.1 GCA_001784565.1 Candidatus Melainabacteria bacterium GWF2_37_15 | reverse complement strand
AATTTTAACTTTAACCGCAGAAAATGTTGTAAGAATAGCAATGATAAGGGTTACACTTAAAAAATGTTTTTAACCAGATGGCTTCTAAACAATAAAAAAACAGGGTGCATTATGCACTCTGTTTTTTTATTGCAGTTCACTTAATCTCTTCCTCACCAGCAGGCTAAAAGTGCTTTCTTCAAGGTTCTTTTTATTAAGGTATTCCTGAAGAACATCCCTGGCAACCTTTTTTGCGCCTGTTCTTTCATAAAAATCAGACATTACAAGATAAAGATAATCGCTGTTAGGAAGCTGGGCAGTGCCGGTTTTTAGGGTTTCTATGGCGTAAGCTGTCATTCCCCTGTCAAAGAAAATCTCTGCTAAATCAATATAATCCTGTACTGTAAGTGGAATTATGCTTACTCCGCGCTGGAATGCAAGGTTTGATTCCTTTCTTTTGCCAAGGCACAGGTAACACTGGCTTAAATTATAGAAATAAATAGGCCGCTTGGGATTCTTTTGCACAGCTTTTTGAAAAGCAAGGCAGGCATCGTCGTATTTTTCAAACTTTAAGCTCATTAAGCCCAGGTAATTATATATTTCAGCGTTTTCAGGAGTTTTTTCTGCAGCGTTTCTTAAGGTTTCGAGTGCGTGTTCAGGCTGGGCATTATTTTCATAGCTCTTGCTTAACGTAACATAAGCCTTGTAGTTTGTAGGGTTAAGCTGAATTGATCTCTGGAGATTTTCAATAGAATCAATTGTTTTGCCTGAATTTTGTTGCACAAAACCTAAATAAAAGTATGATTGAGGATTATTTCTGTTTAATCTTACTGCCTGAGTAAGATATTTTTCAGCCTGAGTGTAATTTAGCTCGTTAGCGTAAACAATCCCGAGGTTCTGGCTGGCAAGATAGTGGTCGTTTCTAAGATTCAGCACCTGACTTAAGTTGTATTTTGCTTTCTCATTGTCGCCTTTAGCGTAATAAGCAAGCCCTCGTGCAAAATAAGCCTGGTAGTACTTGGGAGCCACGGTTATTGCCTTGTTTAAATAAAGGATTTCATTTTCAAAATCTTTTTGTTTTTTGCTGATTAATGCCAGATTATAATATCCTTCCGGGAATTGCGGGTCTACTTCCACTGATTTAAGGGCATATTCCTTTGCTTTTAAATAATCCCCCCGCTTGAATTCTATATTTGCAAGGTTGTTATAACCTTTTGGGTCCATGGGTCTTAACTGGACAGCTTTTTTAAAGTAATCTTCAGCTTTTTGCAGGTTATTTGCTTTGAAAAATTCTATTCCTTTTTCATTGTAACCGTCTGGTGTGTATTGGGTTTTTTGTGGTTCAGGCTCTCCGAGTTGCCTTGGGACTTGTGATGGGGGCTTTTCTGTTATTTCGTAATGCTTCGGATCTCTGTTAAATGTGGAGTCTTCCTGTTCCGGGGCTTTTTCGGCTTTTTCTACTTTGCCTTCCAGTTTTGGCATTTTAGCACCTAGCATATTCGGCATTTTAAAATTAATGTCAGGCATTCTGATTGATGAAATGCCAGATTTCATTTTCTCAAAAAATGTTTGCTTTTTTTGAAGCACTTCTGGTGGAGGCTCGCTTGCTATCTCATTTTCATAAAAACTGCTTTCCCCGGAATATTCTGTAGGCTTTTCTTCAAATGGTTTTCCGGAAATACGGTCGTTTATCCGGTTTTTAAAATATACGTATTTGCTGTTTTTTCCAGATAAAGAAAGCGCTTTTTCAATATATTGGTCAGCTTTCTGGTGTTGTCCTGTTTCTATATAACAGCGGGAAAGTTTGTAATGGGTGTAATCATTGCTGGGGTTAATGTTTAAAGCCAGATCATAGTATTCAATGGCTGCATCGTACTCCTGGTTATCAAAATGCAGGTCTCCAAGATCAAGATAATCAAGTTCCTGTGACTGTTTGTAGGAAAAATCTTTATATTCCTGCTGCGACAGCTTTTGGAGGATTTCTTTTTTGTCATTATCCTCATAATATTGTGTTACAAGGGTTTTTTCTGTGGAGGCTTTTTGCGAGAATGCGTCCTGATACAGGTCTTTGTCATAATATTTATCCTCAAACTCTTTAAGCGGGTCATTTTCGTTAAAATTTTGAACAACAATTTTGCGGTTTGAATCCACATTTTTTAGGACTATTTTCTGGTAATACTTATAGCTTGAGTTGCTGGTGTCCAGCTCAAGTGCTCTTCTTATGTATGGTTCAGCGTTGTTATAGTCTTTGAGCGCTGTGTAACACTTGCTTACTTTGAAATAAGTGTTGTCATTGTACGGATTTATTTTAAGGGCAAGGTTGTAATATTCTATAGCCGCCTTGTGCTGGGCGTTATCAGCGTGCATATCGCCAAGGTCTATGTAATCGTTTTCTTTTGACTTTACCTGGTTATATACATCAAAGTTTTCATCGCTCTGTTTTCTTAGTTTTGCAATGTTTGCAAGATCGGATTCGACTTCCTGCGGGGAGTTAAGCAGATTTACCACTGTGTTAAAGTGAACAAGGGCCTTTTCGTTCTGGTTGAGTTTTTTGTATGTAACAGCCAGGTTGTAATGGGCTTCTACGTTTTTAGGGTTTTTATCAATTACAAGGTTAAAATATTTAACTGCCTCGTTCAGGTCATTTTGTTTAAGGCTTTGCATGCCAAGGTCAAAATTAAGTTTTTCAATGTTAATTTTTTCAGCACATACATTTATGCCGAAAAAACTTAAAACAGCTATCAGTATAATTAATTTTTTTATTTTCATATGAAATTTATTATAACTTTTTTAATGATTTAGGTATAATAATTCCTGTTAAGGCGTAAAAATAATGGAGGTTTTTAATAATATGCGAGGAAGTATAATAGTTGGATTAGCGCTGTGTTATTACTTTTCTTCAGCTCCAGCGATGGCAGAACTCAAATCCCCTTTTTCAATTTTCTCCGGCAAAAAAGAATCAACAACACCTGTAAGTCCTCCTGTTGAAGATAACAGCTTAAATGCAAAAATTGAACAAGTTGAAAAAAAATTAAAACCAAAAGTGGTTCATGATCCTAATAATATTCTGGGCGTAAGATATGCTGAGAATGCTGTTAAAAAAGCAGAATTTTATGTTGAAGAAGGAGATATTCAGTCTGCGCAGGAAGCTCTTAAATCAATAGGTGATTGGATTTATAAAGCAACAGAATACCATACTGACTTGTATCAGGCTTTAACTAAGGTTAATAATTCAGAAGTCCAGGCAGATATAGAAAGAGATCTTGCCATACAATTTGCGGTTTTAAGAGACAGGACGCTATTTTTAGAGTCAAAAGTATTTCTTGCAAATGGCAAAAAAAAGGAAGCTGTAGAAAATCTGGTGGAAGTCGTTAGATCCCAGCCGGGCACCGAACTTGGGTTTAAGGCGTATAAGTCCCTCCAGGATATAGGATTTACTTATAAGCTCGAATATGAAGGAAGCAAGTAATGGTATTGAGGGAAATAGCTGAAAGATACTGCTCAAGAAGCTTTTCTAATAAAGAAGTGCCTGATGAAATAATAAAAGATATATTAGAGGCGGCAAGGCTCGCTCCTTCGTGGGTAAATACCCAGCCCTGGCATTTTATTGTAGTTAAGGATAAAAGAAATAAAGCTCTTTTGTCACAGCTTGCGCATGGACAGCCGCATGTAGAAGAAGCATCCGCAGTTATTGTTTGCTGCGGTGATAAAAGTGCATGGGAAGATGAAAATTTTAGAAAAACTCTTGAGTCAAGAAAGGGAATAACTCCTGAAAGGGTTGAAGCGCTGCTTAAAACCCGGGGATTTAATCCGAAATTAAAGGGTGAAGATGCCATAATATACAGGACTCTTGAAGAAATCACTTATCCTGTAGCATATATGACCATTGAAGCAGAGAAAAACGGGGTGGGGGCATGTGTAATAGGCTGGATAGGCAATGAGCTTACCGAATCTGTTCCTGAAGTGTATGAACTTGTAAAAAACACGCTGAATTTGCCGGATAATTTAATTGTTATGGCGCTTTTAGCGGTTGGTTACAAGAAAGAAACACAGGAAAAGCTGGAAAAAATCAGAAAATCATTTAACGAAATTGTTTCATGGGATTTTTTTGGGAATAAAAAGTAATAAATTGATTTATAATTTTTTAGGCGGGATGGCGAAGCCATCCCGCCTAAAAGACTGAGGGGCGCCGCCGGCGCCCCTCAGCAAAAAATTTATAATTTATAGCAGAATTAATGAAACAAAGAAATAGTATAAATTCTGTTTTTTCTTTGTTATAATTTTATTAAAATTAAAATTTAAAGTATCCTGTGGAGGCTCCAACTTAATGACAACCAAAGGCAAAATTGACGAAGTACAACAAGAAAATCTTTCTGAATTCGAGCGTTTGCTTGAAAAATATGACTATGTCTTTAAAAAAGGGGATATTGTTAAAGGCAAAGTTGTTGGCTATAGAGGAGATGACGTCCTGATAGATATAGGCGCCAAAACCACTGCTGTTGTCCCGGAAAGAGAAGTGTCAGGCTTTGATTCAAAACCGTCAGCGGAAGTTCTTCCTCAGGACGGTAAAGAAAGAGAATTTTTAATAGTTAAAGATGAAGATGAAGAAGGGCAATTTACCCTTTCATATAAAAAAGTTGTGTTGGCGTATACATGGAAAGACCTTGAAAAACTTAAAGACGAAGATTCTGTTATTGAAGCTGAAGTTACTGCAGAAGTTAAAGGCGGCATACTTGTTGATGTTATGGGAATCAGGGGATTTGTTCCATCAAGCCATGTAAGGGCTAAAGACCCGCAGGAACTTGTTGGTCAGACTATCCAGCTTAAGATTTTATCTATTGACCCAAAACAAAATAACCTTATAATGTCTCACAGAAAAGTGGTATCAGAGCAGCAGGCAGAACAGAGAAAGAACCTGTTTGAAAATATAGAAATTGATAGTGTTGTGGAAGGTGAAATTGTAAGGCTTGCTGATTTTGGGGCCTTTGTGGATATAGGCGGAATTGATGGTTTGTTGCCTTTATCACAGATATCATGGCGTTGGGTTGACCATCCGACAGATATTTTATCAGTTGGAGAAAAAATTAAAGTCCAGGTTATTGGAATTGATGAGGATAAGCAGCGTGTAAGTCTTAGCCTTAAGAGCTTGCAACCTGATCCATGGGTAGAAGCTTCAAAAGAAATCAGGGAAAACGAGCCTCGCAAAGGCACAGTTATAAGAATTAAGCATTTTGGCGCTTTTGTAGAGATTTATCCGGGCGTGGAAGCTTTACTTCCATATAAAGAGCTTGTTGAATACCAGAACAAAACAGGCAGGATGGTTCAGGTTGGCGAAGAAATTGAAACTATAGTTTTAAAATTCAATCCAGAAGACAGAAGAATAAGTTTAACAACACCTGTAACATATAATCCGGAAGAAGCAGGCGCTCACGAAGCTGAGTAAGCTATAAGATTAATCAAGAGGCACGCCATCGGATTCAAGTCCGGCGGTAAATTCAGTCATTAAAACATTTTCGCCATCCGCTGTCCATGCAGTAATAGGATCAGCCCATCTCTCCCAAATAGGAGTCAGATCGCCCCCAAAATTTTCCCAGGTGCCTGTATTTATAACTAATGGATTCCTTGTGCAATATGCACCTATATCAAGTAACGCAAGGTTTGTATTTGCCCCGGTTGTTGTCCAGCTTGCACTCATATTACCTGATGTCATATTTTTATTAATACTCATTGCTAATATATCAAAATTACCCTCAGAAGCAGATTCTGTTGCTCCTGCAATAAATATATTGTTCTCGGATATTTCCATTGCATCTGAAGTAAACCAAAGATAAGTCGGGTATGGCCCTTTATAGGATTCTATGCCATCTTCACCTATACCTCCATAATGAATAGCGCTCGCAGTGGTTCCGTCTGAATCATTGATTTTCATTATTATAAGATCATTATCACCTTCAGAATCTGAAGTTTCAAGCCCTGCAACATAAACATAGCCATCGCCAGGTACTTGTATTGAAAGTCCATAATCATCATTAGCTCCTCCATAATGTTTTTTCCAGCCGCCTGTAAGGCTTCCATCTGTAGCGTTTAATTTTATCACAATAATGTCATCATTGTTTCCATTACTATCAGAATTGCTGTACCCAGTAACATATACATAATTACCTTGAAGGGCTATTCCAATACCAGAACTTATATGACTAAAATACAGAGCCTTTTCCCATTCCACAGTTCCGTTTCCTGCATTGAGTTTTTGCACTATTATTGCATCATCATAATAAAGGCCTGTAGTATAAATAAAATTTCCATCTGATGAAGGAGTTATTCCATACAACATTTCATCACCATTACCTCCATAATAAACACCCCAGTCATAACTTCCATCTGATGCAAGTCTCATTAGTATTCCATCTCCCTTGGCATCAGCAGCGTTAGCATATAGTCCAGATACATAAACATAATTGCCGTCCGGTGATACAGCAATATTATGCCCTCTTGTATCCCATTCAGTTTGATTATCAAAAATTTTCGCCCAGCTTTTGCTTCCATCTGATACATTTAATTTCAATACAAAGGTTACAAATGAATCCAGATTAGGGTTGGCGACTGGTTCATTGCTTGTTCCTGTGACATAAAGGTATTGACCATCGGGCGAGGCATCTATTGCAAAACCTGCTTCACCGAAATTTGCAAAATAAGCATCATCGCCGTATCGTTTTTTCCACACAGTTGTTCCATCAGCTTTATTAAGCTTTAACAGGAACATTTCTCTATGAGTATTACTGGAGAATTCATACCCTACTACAAAAATATAATTGCCTACTACTTCTATTCCCACACCCATATCTTGTCCCGTTCCGCCCCAATGCTTTATCCAGGAACCAACACACTCAGTAGTATCATTGATATCGCATGCAGTATTAACTTCATTATTAAAACAGCAGGCATTGTCTACAGCAGTTACTATGTTCGGGTTGGTGAGGCCGTACCACGGCTTTGTCAGGTCACGTATTTTCATTCTACCTATATCACCAACGTTTTTTGCCATTATAAGGTAATAGTGCAGGTCATAATCAGAACCAGCTATATCACACTTGTCCGAATCTTTTTTGCACGATTCCACCAAGTAGTTACAGGTATCTTCTCCGCCTTCATCGCAGGCCTGTCGGATAACTTTTCTTGCTGCTTCCTGTTCGGCTGTGCTGCCACGATCAGCAAAGAAAAACAGGGTTTTATGGGCGTTTAATTTCTGGTATTTAGCAAACTTTATTGCGTTCTGGCAGGCTGTGGTGTTTAAATCAGCAGCCAGTTCGCTTTTGACGCACTTTACCGTATTGATTTCAAGGTTTTTGCCTAGCTGCTGTTTGGAAATCATGGGAGCTGTTGCTACTGCGAGTATGCTTATAATCAGTATAACTGCCAGCATTTCCCCTATAGAAAAACCTTTTTTAGGTATATAATATGATCTTATTCGCATATGTTCTTACTCTACTATTTATTATTTATTCTATAATATCTATTCCACGAAATGAAGATTGTTAACTTATAAGATGCAACAAAATTTTCCTTGATTGTTTTCTTTGTTTTTGGTTTATTTTATAATTACATGTCAATAATAATGAGGTTTGAATAAGTGGCAGAAGAAAAAAGAGAACAAAGCAAAAAAGATTACCGCGCAGCTGATGAAAAAAGAGAAGATCAGGCTGGTGGAGCAAAATCATCTGAATGGAAAGAAAGAGTGCTCCAGATCAGAAGGGTAACTAAAGTTGTAAAAGGCGGTAAAAAACTTAGCTTTAGGGCAGTAGTAGTAGTAGGAAACAGCAACGGACAGGTTGGAATGGGAATAGGCAAGTCCAGTGAAGTTATTGGCGCTATTCAAAAAGCAATAATTGATGGCAGAAAAAATCTTATAAAAGTTCCTGTTTTTAAAACAACTATTCCTCACCCAATTACTGCAAAGGCAGGAGCAGGAAAAGTTTTATTAAGACCAGCGGCAAAAGGTACCGGAGTTATTGCCGGTGGATCAGCAAGAGCTGTTCTGGAATTAGCAGGGATTGGCGACATTCTTTGTAAATCACTTGGTTCAGATT
Organism: Candidatus Melainabacteria bacterium GWF2_37_15; assembly: GCA_001784565.1. Classification (GTDB taxonomy): domain Bacteria; phylum Cyanobacteriota; class Vampirovibrionia; order Gastranaerophilales; family UBA9971; genus GWF2-37-15. Next base: position 239 of record MFRL01000003.1, on the reverse strand, counting down.
CTCCATTGAACGTTGCAAGAGCTACTATTCAGGCTCTTTCCGAATTGAGAACTTTTAGTGATGTGGCAAAATCAAGAGGATTATCTCTTAACGAAATGTTAAGTTAGTAAATAAGGTGGAAAAATGGAAACAAAGGAAATAAAACTGGATGATTTAAGGCCTGCAGACGGCGCAGTGAGAAAAACAAAGCGTGTTGGCCGTGGAATGAGCTCAGGACACGGAAAAACCTCAACGAGAGG
>MFRL01000002.1 GCA_001784565.1 Candidatus Melainabacteria bacterium GWF2_37_15 | reverse complement strand
TCTTTTTCCAATTTCTTGAAATTTTTTACCTGGCTATTCCTGCTTGTTAACTATTTTTCCTCAACCCTGCAATTACAACACAGTAAATAATAATATTTATTATGTACAGTTTGTGCAGCCACAAGTGATGATTCCTCAGCAACAAATAATGCCAACAATTGAATATCCACAGATGTTTGGCCAGCAGCAAATGATGAACCCGTTCGGATTTGGCAGTCAGTTTGGTAACTTTTGTACAAATAATTCTAAGACATTCATATCTTCTTTTATGCAATTTATGTTTGACTATATAGCAAAAACCCAGAACGAATATGCAAAAGAAATCGAGATTGATGAAAGTTTAAAAGGAGCCTGGGGAGACCCACATTTTAACTTTAAAGATGAAGTTGGTGAAAGTGTAAATGTTAACCATAGAGGCATAGATGGTGAAACTTATAATGTATTTAATGCAGATGGACTTGATATTGATGCAGAATACAAAAAAGTAGGCAATAATACCGCTCCGCAAACAGTAGGCGCTGTCAGGGTAAATGCAGGCAACCAGGAATTATTATTAAATGAAGGCAAAGTAATTCTTGATGGAATAGAGCTTACAGTAGGAACTATAAAAACCTTAAAAGACGGCAGAAAAGTTGAAATTCTTGAAAATGGAAGTGTTAAAGTGCTTACTAAAGATAGCGAAGGCACAATTAACATAGTAAATAAAACCGGCCATTATGATATTGACCCTGAAGGCACACTGGGCATAAATATCAGAAATGACCTGGGTGGAATTCTTGGATTATTATCAGTTCAAGGCCTGGATAAAACAAAAGCTGAAATATTAACAAAATATGATACAAATAAAAACGGCATCTTAGACGATGGGGACGGAGGACTGGTCGATAAGTTCAAAACAGATGATATTGGACTTTACCAGTACTAATAATACATAAAAAAGGGATACAAAGAGCCTCATTATGAGGCTCCTTTGATTTTAAGAAATTGCCCGGCTGAGTGATTAATTATTCTTGCCTGTACAGTAATAAATTAAGTATAGACGAGTAAGTTATATCAGAAAGGAATAATTATGGCAGTAAAAACTTACGAAAATTTGAATATTGCTGAAGCTGCTTATCAGTCAGGTTTTAGAACATTGATTGAAGCTGCAAAAAAAGCCGGCCTTTATGATTTGCTTGTTTCAGGACAAGATATAACAGTATTTGCGCCTGATGACCATGCGTTTAATCTGATACAAACAGGAGTTACGGGAAGTTTTTTAAAAATCGAAAGTAGGGAAAGAATTGCTGATATTCTTAAATACCACATAGTGTCGCACGCTATGACTTCTGATCAGGTAGTGAGTGTGGACGATATAGAAATGATGAATGGTGAGATGGTAGAGGTATTTAAAAGAGATCACACTATATTAATTAACAATTCAAGGATAATACAGCCTGATATTTATGCCAAAAACGGCATTATTCATTCAATAGATAAAGTGCTTATGCCTGAGTAAAAAATTTAAATTTTGGGTAGGGAGGTCGCCTTCGGCGACCTCCCTACCCTTTTTGCGAGGAGGGTGCTTCGCACCCTCCTCGCAAAAAATAATAAGCATATGTAAATTAAGTTTTTGATATAATTTTCCTGTTGTATAAACAGGAGAAGTATATGGGTAAAATATGGCGATATGGCGATAATGTAGACACAGATGTAATTATTCCTGCCAGATATTTGAATTCCACAGATGCAAAAGAGCTTGCAGCTCATTGCATGGAAGATATAGACACAGAATTTGCAAAGAACGTGCAACAGGGCGATATTATTGTGGCTGATGAAAACTTTGGGTGTGGGAGTTCACGCGAACACGCTCCAATCGCAATCAAGGAAAGCGGGATTTCTACAGTAATAGCAAAGAGTTTCGCAAGAATATTCTTTAGAAACGCTATTAATATAGGACTTCCTATTGTTGAACATAAGGAAATACCAGATGATGCACAAGCAGGCGATGAGCTGGAAGTTGATTTAGGAAATGGAATCGTAAAAAACCTTACAAAAAATAAAACTTATCAAATTAACCCGTTCCCGCCATCAATCCAGAAGCTTATTGAAGCTGGCGGATTGGTGGAGTATACCAAGGAAAGGGTTAAAAGATGAGCAAAACCTATAAAATAGCAGTCCTGCCAGGCGATGGGATCGGCCCGGAAATCATAGACCAGGGCATCAAAGTATTAAACGCTGTCTCCAAACGCTTTGGCGTTAATTTTGAATTCACAAAAGCATTAATCGGCGGGGCTGCAATTGACGTTGAAGGCGTGCCGCTTCCTGACAGTACACTCGAACTTGCGAAAAACTCGGATGCTGTTTTTATGGGCTCAATTGGTGACTGGAAATATGACAAGCTTGATCCGGCAATTAGACCGGAGTGCGGCCTGTTAAAAATCCGCAAAGAACTTAATTTGTTCGCTAATCTGCGCCCGGTTGTCGTGTATGACGAGCTGGCAGCATCTTCTACCCTTAAGGAAGATGTTGTAAAAGGCGTGGATATTATGATGGTCAGGGAATTGACCAGCGGGTTGTACTTTGGCGAGCCAAAAGGGATTGAACTAAGAAACGGGGAAAAAGTTGGGTTCAATACTATGATTTACAAAGAATCTGAAATCGAGCGTATAGTCAGGCTTGCGTTTGATATTGCGATGAAAAGAAGAAAAAAACTCTGTTCTGTAGATAAGGCGAATGTGCTTGACGTCTCCAGGCTCTGGAGAGAAGTAGTTGAAAGAGTAGCTAAAGATTACCCGGAAGTCGAACTTAGTCACATATACGTGGATAATGCAGCTATGCAGCTCGTTCGTAACCCGAAACAATATGACGTAATGGTTATGGAAAACATGTTTGGTGATATTTTATCAGATGAAGCTTCCATGCTTACCGGCTCACTCGGTATGCTCGCCAGTGCAAGCCTTACTGATAAAGGCCCTGCGTTATATGAACCATCGCATGGCAGCGCACCCGATATTAAAGGGCAGGATAAGGCTAACCCAATCGCAACAATAATGTCTGCTGCAATGATGTTAAAATATAGTTTTAACCTTGATAAAGAAGCAAATGCTATGGAAGAGGCTATTAAGCAGGTATTAAAAGAAGGCTACAGAACCGCTGATATCATGAGCGAAGGTGCATCACTAGTGGGAACAAATAAAATGGGTGACTTAGTGTCCGAAAAAATTGTTTGTAATATACTTAATTAAGATAATATGAGGAGTGAATTATGGAAACAGCAACAATGAAGTATGAAATTAAAGACATAAACCTTGCAGCGGCTGGAAAGAACCAGATCGAATGGGCTGATAAAGACATGCCTGTACTGCAATCCATCAGGGAAAGATTCGCAAAAGAGAAACCATTTCAGGGAATAAGAATTGCGGCATGCTGTCACGTAACAAAGGAAACAGCTAACCTTGCAAGAACACTTAAAGAAGGCGGCGCAGACGCTGTATTAATCGCATCAAACCCGCTATCTACACAGGATGACGTTGCAGCATCACTTGTAAAAGATTATGGAATATCTGTTTACGCTATGAAAGGCGAAGATACAGCAACTTATATCAAACACGTCAACATTGCGCTTGACCACAAACCGCAAATTATTATTGATGACGGTTCAGACGTGGTTGCTACTCTTATTCAGGAAAGACCTGCACAGATTAAAGACATAATCGGCACTACAGAAGAAACAACCACCGGCATAGTAAGACTTAAAGCTATGGAAAAAGACGGCGTATTAACTTTCCCAGCTGTTGCAGTTAATGATTCACAGACAAAACATTTCTTCGATAACAGGTATGGTACCGGTCAGAGCACACTTGACGGTGTTATCAGAGCTACAAACATGCTGATCGCCGGAAAAACAACTGTTGTTGTTGGTTATGGCTGGGGTGGGAAAGGCGCTGCAATGAGAGCAAGAGGGCTTGGCGCTAGCGTAGTAGTTACCGAAATCAATCCTGTAAAAGCTATTGAAGCTGTAATGGATGGTTTCCAGGTAATGCCTATTAGTGAAGCCGCTAAGATAGGTGACTTATTCATAACAGTTACCGGAAACAGACACGTAATCAATGTTGAACACTTTAAGTCAATGAAAGACTACGCAATAGTATGTAATTCCGGTCACTTTGACCTAGAACTCGATATGGCTGGCCTCAATAAAATGACCAAAGAAAAGAAAACCATCAGGCCGTTCCTTGATCGTCACACCATAGAAAATGGCAAATCCATCCTTGTTATTGGTGAAGGCAGGCTTGTAAACCTTGCAGCAGCCGAAGGCCACCCTGCATGCGTTATGGATATGAGTTTTGCTAACCAGGCGCTTGCTGTTGAAATGTTGGTTAAAAACAATGGCAAACTGGAAAACAAAGTCCATGTCCTGCCTGAAGAAGTTGACCATCAGATTGCATCACTTAAACTCAAGTCAATGGGTGTTAGTATTGATGAATTAACACCTGCGATGATTGAGTATATGAACAGTTGGACAATCGGGACATAAACATAAACAAAAAAGATCCCGGGGCAAACCCGGGATCTTTTTAAATAATAATCGTAAGATATCAATATTTCTGTTCATTTTTTCTTTTGAACGCAAAAGAAAAAACGAACCAAAAAAGAAAACTGAGTCGCTGCGCTCCGGTTCCGCTCGCTTTGCTCGCTCCACTACTGTCAGGAGCTCTGCCCCCGAACCCCCAGGAAGGAAAATTTTTAGATTAATATAATAAATAGTAGAGTAAATAAAGGAAGGAGTTTAATACATGAAGATAAATCCACAATATTCTTATGGATGGGAAAAATTATACTCAGCTGTTTTGTCACTGGCAGGAAGTGAACCTAATATAAAAAAACGCCTTATCTCAGCCTATGTAAACAGCTTAATTTGTATTCGTGAAGAAAACTTACCTGAAGAATTATGGGAAAAACTTGAAAAAATTAGTGAAGAACTTACAAAAGCAGAAAAATGGGATGAAGAAGAAGGTCGAGTAAAAGCATCAGTAGATTTGCTTGATGAAATTGAAGTTAGCAGGTTAGTTGATGAAATCGTTGGTTTATATGGCGATATCTGTTCAGTTTACAAAATTCATAAAATAACTATGTAGGAATCAATTCCAATGCCTACCTACCTATACTGGGGTGAAGAAGAATTTAACCTTGATAATGCGGTCAGGGAACTGAGGAAAAAAGTTCTTGATGAAAATTTTGCTGCGCTGAACCATAAAACCCTCAATGAACCTGATATCAACCGCCTCATAGAAACCGTGCAGACCCTTCCCATGATGCTCGGCAACCTGCTCGTCGAAGTCAGGGCAACTACGCTGTTTTTAAGGGGCAAGAGGAGTGTGGACTCTGATGATCCGGCAATGAAAAAACTCATAGATGTCGTAGAAAAACTTAATCCTAGAGTTCATTTACTTTTTATTTGCGAAATCGAGCGGGATAGCGGCAAAAAAGTTGACAGCACAATAAAACTTACCAAAACCTTACAAAAAATAGGTGAGGTGCGGGAATTCCCTGCGTTTAAGTTTTATGAGGAAGAAAAGGTCGTTGGTTGGATTACCAAACAGTGTGCGGAAAAATCGTTGAAAATAAATAAAGACGCAGCTTCACTGCTTGTGCAGAATATTGGCTCTGATCTTAGAAAAATTGATACGGAACTTGAAAAGATAAAAACCGCCCTACACCCAAAAACCACAGTCACTATAAATGAAGTAAAAGAAATATTTGCTACAAGTGAGAATGTGTTTCTTTTTGCGCAATGTTTGGCTGAAAAAAATAACCAGAAAGCTATTATGGAACTTCATAAACTGCTGGAACAGAATCATCCTTTGAAAATCCTTGCAACGCTGCACACAACAACAAGAAATTGGCTGAAAATAAAGCTTAATTTGCCTGTGAGTATGGCGCCATATAGGGCACAAAAGGAAAAGGAAAAATTAAAGAATATTACGCCGGAATTTTTGTTTGAATTAAAGGAAAATATAAAAGCTACGGAATTCAAGATCAAATCCGGGCAGTTGCCGCCGGAAACCGCAATGGAGTTACTATGTTTAGCAGCGAGATAAAGGAAAAACAGCCATTTGCCGCAAGATTTCTGGAGGAGTCTGCCTTAACCAGACTTAATAGTTCTTATATACTTACAGGTAACAACACTGAAGATATGCTGATTTTAGCAAAAGAAACAGCAAGAATATTAAATTGTGCATATAAAACCGAGGATTGTACCTGCGTGAACTGCTCGTGGGTAAGGCAAGACACCCATCCGGCAGTAATTATGATGGAGCCGGAAAAAACAGTGGTAACCATAGCCCAGGCGCGGGAATTAAAGCAGTCATTGTTTGTTTCTTCCCAGTATCATAGGGTTATAATTTTTCCAAAAGCGGATTATAAAACACTGCATTCAGAATCTGCTAATGCGTTGCTGAAAATTATTGAAGAGCCGCCACAGAGTGTGACATTTTTCTTCTTTACCCGGGACAGGGAGGATATGCTCGATACAATCGTGTCACGCTCACAGATTGTACCTTTAAGGTATGCGACTGAGCCGGTATTGGATTTTAGTGTGTTGGGTGAATTCCCACCCGCAAGCAGGGAAGATGCGCTCATGTATGCTGAAAAGCTTTTAAAGGCTGACTTGCCGCCGGAAGATGTACTTGAAAGAATGCAGCAGTATTTAATTTTGAACATAAAAGAAAACAGCGTTAACAGAGAATTTTGTTTAAAAAATATTGATTACCTGAAGAATATACAAAAAGCAGGGAGTGAGCTAAAAAGTTATGTAAGCCCGCAGGCTGTTTTAGATTCGCTTTTACTTTCGAGGTTATGAAAAACCACAAATTTCAGGTTATTTTAATCACTGTATTAGTGATACTGTTTATCTTTATGGCTTTTAAAGATAACGCTGCTTCGCCTGTGATTTCCGACAATAAAGATGCTGTGGTTGTTTTTTATCAACCCGGATGCCACGCCTGCCAGCAGCAGGAACAATATATTGAAGAGGTTTTAAAGAATAAGTACCCTGATGTAACTTTTGAATACCACGATGTAACTGTGCAGGCAGAGTATGATCTTTTGCAAGTTTATGTTCAGAAACACGGTTTAAATGTAACACAATTAGCCACGCCTGTTACTTTTTCAGGAGAAAATTACTTGATCGGGTTTGAAAATGGCCAGCAACTTGAAAGGCTAATAGAAAACAAATACCCACCGCAGGCACAACGTACTTCACCGAAATATGTTGATACATGGTTTGGCAGGGTGAATGTTCTGGAAAAATCGCTGCCTGTACTGGCAATTACGTTGGGGTTGGTGGATGGATTTAATCCGTGCGCAATGTGGGTGCTGGTTTATATGATTTCTTTGATTGCCGGGCTGGCTGATAAGCGGAAAATCTGGCTTATAGTAGGGACTTTTGTGTTTGCGTCTACTGTTTTATATTACCTGTTTATGTCTGCATTATTAAGCGTATTTCTTTATATAGGTTTCTTAAGGATTTTGCAGCTTATAATCGGGATTTTTGCTTTATACGTTGGGATTATAAACCTGAGAAACTGGAACAACGCTGTATGCAAAGTAAGCAACACTGAATCCAGCCAGAAAACCAAGGGCCGAGTAAAAAGGCTTGTCGAGGCAAAAATATCTGTTTTAACGGTTTTGGGTATTATTGGGCTGGCATTTGCGGTTAATTCCATGGAATTCGTGTGTTCTGCGGCATTACCGGCTATTTTTACTGGGGTTCTTGCTCAGGCCAAGTTGTCTACATTTGCATACCATTCGTATATTTTGCTGTATGTTTTCTTTTTTATGTTGGATGATCTGATAATTTTCAGTGTAGCGGCTTTTGCGGTTAATTATTATGCTGGGGAACGTTTTATAGGCCCTTTAAAGCTAATTGGAGGAGTTGTTATTTTTATCCTCGGGGTAATTATGGTGTTTTTCCCCGGGTTTTTGCGATAGTAAATCAATATCAGCAATAACGTTTTTATAAAGCCGTCCGGAGGAATCTACAATTACAAAAAAAATTCTGGTAGTGGTTAAATTTCAAGTGATAAATTGTAATGGATAATAAATATATGTGTA
>MFRL01000001.1 GCA_001784565.1 Candidatus Melainabacteria bacterium GWF2_37_15 | reverse complement strand
GACAAAGAGAGTAATATTCTGGAATTCATTATAAGTTCATTTAGAGCTGATGAATTTGTGAAAATATTAAATCCTGAAATAGACTGGAGAATAACCAGGGAAAGACTATTGGACAGTGATTTTAAAGAGTTAATTTAAGTTTTATAAAATTTTTTAGAGGAAAAGTATAGTTTATGAACAAAACACTAATTATTGCAGAAAGAGACAACATTGCAGCTCTTGTTAAAGAAGGGCGTGTTGAAGAATTTTTCATTCAAAGAGGGGAAATACTTTTAGGAGATGTTTACCTTTCACGGGTACAAAACGTTTTACCAAGTATTGATGCAGCTTTTGTAGATGTAGGCAGCGACAAAATGGGCTTCATCCATGCTTCAGACCTTATTGGAAAAGGCGCACTTACTGAGCTTGTAAAACCCAGACAAAACCTGATTGTACAGGTAGTTAAAGAGCCGACAGGTCATAAAGGACCGCGTGTTACCACAGCAATCAGCTTGCCGGGCAGGTTCCTTGTGCTTATGCCTTTTGAAAAAGGTATAAACGTAAGTAAGAAAATTGCCAGCCCAAAAGAAAGAGCAAGGCTTAAATCAGTTGTGAGCGTGCTTAAACCACCAGGAGTAGGCGTAATCATTAGAACAGAAGCTGAAGGGCAGTCCGAGGCTGAAATACAAGAAGATTTAGAATTCCTGCTGGAAAAATGGCAGAGCGTGGTTACTGTTGCCGATACCGTTACACCGCCCAACCTGCTTTTAAGGGATCAGGACCTTCTTTATAAGGTAATAAGGGAAGCATGCACAGAAGCTGTAAATGAAATAATTGTTGATACATCATTTGCTTACCACCGGGCGCAGCAGCTTTTACAAAGCTGGAACCTTGCCAGCAATATCACCTTAACCTTACACAAGGATAAAGAATCTATTCTTACATCCCATAACATTGATAAGGAAATAAAAGCAGCCCTTCAAACAAAGATAAATCTTCCAAGCGGCGGTTATCTGTATATACAGACAACAGAAGCCCTTAGCGTAATTGACGTTAACAGCGGTAAATTTGTAAGTTCTGCTACCCAGAACGAAACAATAAGAAAGACAAATCTTGAAGCTTTAGCTGAAATAGCAAGGCAGTTAAGGTTAAGAAATATCGGTGGTATGATTATCGTTGACTTTATTGATATGGATAACAGGGCTGATAGGATAGCTATTCTGGAACAGTTTGAACTTGCACTAGAACCGGACAAAGCAAAACCGCAAATAGGGCAGATTTCTGATCTTGGTCTTGTGGAATTGACAAGACATAGACAGGGACAGAGTCTTGCTGAAATATTTACCAAAAAATGCCCGACATGCGCTGGCACAGGACATTTAATTGAAGAATTTAATTTTGTAGTGCCTCCGCAGGAAGCTGAAATGGCTGCTAAAGCGCAGAAAGTAAAACAGTTTAAGCCTGCATACCAGAAACCCAAATTTGGAAATGGACAGCAGCAGGGTGGTCAGCAAAATGGCCAACAGGGTGGCCAACAAAATAATCAGCAAAGGCCTTTTAATAAAAATGGACAGGGGGGCCAACAGGGAGGATTCCAGCAAAACCAGCAACGGGTAAATAATGCACCTGTAGTTCCACCTAAAAGAATTGAAACTAACCCCGGGTTAACTGCGGCTGATGCGCACAGGATAATAAGACAAAATCCTGAAGAGCAAAAACCAGCAGAAATTACTCCTGAAACAATAAAGCAGCATTTGCAGGAACAAGCATATATCCCTGATATGGCAAAAAACATAAGATTTTCCGCTGTTCCATCCGGTACAGTAAAGAATAATATGAGCGAGGATTTCAAGCCGGATATCTTTACGATACTTGGAGAAATCGAGTCTGTAGAAACTGTTAAAGAAGAACAAGTTATTAATGAAGAAAAAATTGAAATAGGGCATGAAGTACAGACTATAGAGGAAAAAACCGAAGAAATGGTTGAACCTTCCAGTCCCAAGACTCCTTCTCGTGGAAAAAGACCCGGCACTGCACCCAGAACAACAAGACCCAAAAGCAGAACTCCTAAGAAATAAGGGACACGCAGTTGTTGAAGTTACTGTATAAAGGAATAGCAGTTGTTTTAATTACGACTGTGATGCATGCAGGCTGTTCTTCTGCCTTCAGCAGCAATGTACCTGAAACATTAGTTTTAGATGAAGTGCCTGTTGAAACTTCTAAGGAAGAAAGGCTTGAGCCTCCTCCTGTTATTGCAGAATCCCAGGTTACAGTACCTAAAAAAGATGTAAAAAAAGGTACCAGGAATTTTATGCAAGTACTTTTTGATGTACTGATTGCCCTTGGTAAAACAGCAGCATTGATTTTTACCGGAGCCGGGGTTTATTTGATATATAAAAAAGTAAAAGTTAAGAAAACGTCGTATAAAAAAGAAAAAGAAAACACCCGGAATCCAAAAACCGTTGAGCAAGCGGTCTCTTCTTACATAAAGCATAAGTTGAGGAAATAGATTTTACTTCTTCTCAATCCCCATTTCATGGTAAATATAATTTCTTGCCTGTGCAGGAATTATTTTCTCGCAGGAACTCCAGGCGGGTGTAAAGTCTTTTTCTTTGGAATCCTCTTTAAAGTTTCTAAAAAGACAATATCCTTGTTCTCCCTCTGTATGTGCTGCAGCTGATTCAGTAAGATGGAAATACCCGCAGTTTACGCACACCTTGAGAGAAAATCCATGCTCTTTCAGCTTGGCTACGATTTCTTCCACTGCGTAGCAAACCCGAGGCTGTTTTGATGATTTAAGTTTTTTATCCTTAAAAATAAAGGTAACACTGGAATTTTCATCGCTTTTGCTTATTTCAAGTGTGGCAGGAAATTCACTTTTTCCGTTAGTTATTTTTACATCCACAATATTTTTTTCAAAATTGGATACATTAACATTATGATCTACTCTTTTTTCTTTTTTGCGCTCCGGCATGACTATAAAGCCTGCAAATAGTGATTTTGCATATATTACAGGAGCTATAAAGAAAAACATAATGGCATACTGATAATCCCGCAAACTGCTCCTCATTGATATAAGGCATTGCAGGTCAGTAGTGAACCTGGAAAGCAGCAATACCAGAAGAAGATTTGTGCTTATGATTTGTGAAAACCAGCTGCCAGGGTATGCCAGAGAAATATACAGCAACGCACAATTCCCTAAAGTAAAGGTTACTCCTGAAGGATAAACAAGCGATAAAACCTGTTCTTTAACGGTTAATTTGTTTTGGGAAAATAATATATTAAAGTTGTTTAAAAATGTTTTAAGAGCTTTGTATCTTTGCTGATAATCCTTAAGTACAAGGGTTTTTAAGGTTTCAATCTGGTTTTTGTTCACAATTACATCACTTGAGTAAAAAACAGGAATATTAAAATAATTTAATTTAAGTGAATATTCGTATTCTTCAAATCCGTGCTCACTTGATAGAAAATCAATTTTTTCAAGAATATCCTGTTTTATTATAAGAACATCTGAATCAATTATGTTTCCAAGGCCGCAATAAAATCTGCCATGCCTGATTGCCCTGTTATTAATTTTGTTTTTAAGGTTAATTATTTTGTTTAAAAAGAATTTCTTCCTTTTTATTGTTTCACCTGCAATAACAGCATCTTCACTGAGGCTTGCGTTTACTTTCTCTAAAAAATCACTTTTAATTATGCAGTCCCCGTCGAGAAAAACAAAAGCATTTGTATTTTCGCAAGTCCTGATTCTTTCCAGAAGCCATGCAAATGCTTTATATTTACCAATAGGCTTTACGTTAGTGTTTATTCTCCACAGCCTGGCCCCGCCTATGATTTCGAGGAGCTTTATGTTTTCGCTGTCACAGTTATCGAGAATAACATTAACTGAAAACTTTTCTTTACTGTAATGTTGCCTGGAGAATGATTCTACAAGGGATTTTACTTTTATGGAATTATTGCGGGAATAAATCAGAACAGTAAGTTTACGCTCGATTTTCGATTGATATTCCCGCTTGCTAATATCAGTCATTCTTCCTTTAGAAGAATTTAAGATAATTACAAACCTGTAAATAACTATATAAACTAGGTAGATGAAAAGAATCCAGGCTATTAAATCTATGACTATCATTATTAAATTATACCTTTATCATTAATGAGAATAACATCTTTATTAAGAATTGTAAAATTTTGGGCACAAATGTAAAACCGAAAATATGTTTGTTGGAAAACTGGGAATATTAGTTATAATGCAATGTATAAATTCAATGCTATAATACGACTTGCCTCATACGTCTGGTTATGAGGCTTTTTTATTGTTAAGCGCTTTGGAAAATCTATTTAGGACATATGCATAAAATTGTAATATTTTTACATAATCTGTTAAAATCTATATATAAAATCTAATATGGAGAATATAATTAAATGAGTGAAGAGGGTAAAGTAAGCCAGCCTGATAGTCAGCCTGATAATCAGCTATTAAATGATATGCTTATGGATCTTTTAAAAAGATCAACGGCTGTTTATAATCACGTAATACAGGGGAAGCTACTCGACGCTGACGCTATTCAAAAAATAGATAATGTTTTTCTGTCGCTTTTAATTTTTAATGAAAGAAATTATTTTGAAAATGCAATCAAAAAAAAGGATTTAGAAAAAGAAAAATTTGAAGCTTATTTAAAAATGAGACATAAATTTATTCTGAAACAATTAGAAATAATGTTAAAAGATTTAGAAAAAAGGCTGGTAGAAAGCAGGGATAACAAGGAAAGCCAGGCTGGCCAGCAAAATTAATTTATAAAGTACTAACCCTCAGGGGTGATATAAATTCAAAAAATAATCACTGATAATCGTGATTATTTTTTTATTTAGATAGTATATATTGTATATATAAGGGAACAAAAGGAATGGGGTCAGATGACAGAATTCAAAATTTTAAATAATGATGAACTTCAGGAAAACATTGACCAGTTACTTAATCCTAAGAAATTAAACGGTAGAATGAGTGATTTTACATACAATCTTACAAATTCTATGGCATATACAAAGGAAGAAAAGGAAGAAGACCGCACTAACATATTGGGGAATACAGTGATTAACCAGATTTTTTAATACAAAATATTATCTCAAATTATCTCAATACAATGCTCTCCGAAAACTATTACCCGGCTCAATTACATATAGACCTCTGGTCTATATTTTTTTTTGTGTAAAAGTCATCCTGAGGGTTGCAACCCCTTGCGATTTCTCCACTACGCTTGCGCTTCGGTTGGAATGACGTTAAAATTTTTTGATATGCCAAAATATATTTCCGATTATTACAAAATTTAAAAAAACACTTCAAATTTTCTGAAAAATAAGTAATAATAGAGTAAATATTTAAATAAGAATATAATTTCTGAAAATCAGAAATAAGTGTTTTAAGTTATGTGGAAAGGACGAAGTTTATGAAAAGAAGACAAGGTTTTACATTACTCGAGTTGATGATCGTAGTCGTTATCCTTGGTGTATTAGCCCTTATTGCTGTTCCGGCATTATTGAACGCAGCTGAGCAATCCAGAGAATCAGTTATGGCAGGAAACGTTAGTGCCGCGGCTTCTACACTAGGTAGCAGACTGGCAGTCGGTACTACTATAGATGCTGCTGCTATTACTGCAATGGTTGCTGACCTTAATGCTAGTTCAGCTAACCCGTTTGATGATACTCAACCTGCGTACGTAGCGAATGCTGCTTGCGGAAACCCAGGCGAAGTCGGTATTGCTGCAGGAGCTGCTGCAGACTCATATGACATCACAGGTTGTGATTCAACTAGCGCAGCAACAATTACAAAAACAGTATTTGCTCCAGAAGATGCCGTAGCAGCTTTCTAATTAAGCTTGAAAACTATTTAAAAGTAATAAAGGCAGAAGGTTCACCCCTTCTGTCTTTTTATGATATTATCAAATTATGAATAAACGAATTACTGTAATTGAATTAATAATAATTGTTTTTGCTTTAAGCGTGTCCGCACTCTTTTTAAGCCCGCATCTGTTTACTCCTAAACAGGAATTACAGGAAGCTACTGTCCGTGCGCATGTTGGGATTGCGGTTTCTTCTATAAGCAGCGTGTTTGCGCTAAGAACAAAAGATTCCCTGAATGAAATAGCTAATGTAGTGTCAAATACTCTTAATAAAACCATCAACAACCCCGTGGATAAAAATGCCAAGGCATACACTGTTAACTCTGCCGCAAAAGGTTCAGTTAGTTTTGTGGTGGATGATTCCAGTAATTCAATTATAATTAATGGTTATGCAGGGGATACCCGGACTCCGGTAATATCGCAGATTATTCCAAGAAAATAAATGATAAATATAAATTTAAACATTGATGACCTTTTCAGGTATTCCGAAGAGCTGCTTTTGATAGTGGATCAGCACAGGAATATTATTTACCTGAATAATAAAGCGGCTTCTTTTTTTGGGCAAGCCTCATCCCTAACGGAAATTGAGCATTTTTTCTCTTTTGACGTGTGCATTTTGGATAAAAAAAGTATAGCGGATTATACTCCCTTAAAAGAGGCTTTTTTATCCAAAGAAACCTTCAGGGCGGAAATATTGCTGCAAACAGGCAGGGAAGAATATAAAAAATTCAACTTAAGAAGTATAAAAAATAATGAAAATACAATAATTATTTTGTCCGATATCTCAGCTTCAGAGAATGAAAAAAGGATTTTTGAACTGGAAAAGGAAAACAGTGAATTTTTGCAGGTAAAAGAGCGTGCCCAAAACCTCGCAATCAGGACTGGTCTTGTAAACAGGATTTCAAACTCCATTCGGGAAAGCCTTAATCTTGAAGAAATAATAAAAACTATTGTAACTGAGGTAACAACCACGCTGGGACTTGATAAAGGGTATTTTTTATATATTGATGAACTGGATAATAATAATGATTCGGCCATAAAACAGGCCATTATCGAGCATAAACCGGTAGTTTCCATGATTATGTTGAATAATAATATCCAGCCAAGGCTTGTCATTCCTGTTTTGTATAGTAATAAAATCCTGGGAATTATGGTTTTTTACCATATAAATAATAAAAAATCGTGGCATGAAGAAGAAATTAGTCTGATTGAAGGCATTTCTTCCCAGTTAGCATCAGCAATAAACCAGTTCCATGCGCAAACCCGGCTTATACAGGCGGAAAAAATGGCTTCACTTGGCCAGCTTATCGCGGGTGTAGCGCATGAAATAAATACCCCCTTGGGCTCTATAAACAGTAATAATGATATATTTTCCAAATGTATAAGCAAAATTCCCGATAAGGGTGAATTTTTTGAAATATTTAAAGAAACTATAAATACGAACGCTGAGGCAGTTAAACGAATAAACCTTCTTGTTAAGTCTCTCAGAAACTTTGCAAGGCTGGACGAGGCAGAATATCAGGAAACTGACCTGCATGAAGGTATAAGAAACACATTAATACTCATAAATCACGAAATTAAGGGCCGCATTGAAATTGTGGAAGATTTTGGGGACATCCTTCCCATAAAATGTTATCCTAACCAGCTTAACCAAGTTTTTATGAACATACTTGTGAATGCCTACCAGAGTATTGAAGGTACGGGCAAGATAACCATAAAGACAGAAAAACTTAATGAAAACGTAGTCATAACAATATCTGATACCGGCCATGGTATCTCAAAAGAACATCTGCCGAGAATTTTTGACCCCGGGTTTACTACAAAGACGGTAGGCATTGGGACAGGGCTGGGTTTATCTATTTGCTATCAGATTATTGAAAAGCACAATGGAAAAATTTCCGTGGAAAGCGAGGAAAGTAAGGGAACAACCTTCAGGATAGAGTTGCCAATATTTTAAGCCAACTTTTTCTCTAAAGAGGTCACTTTACTTTCTAGGGTAGATTCTTTATCCCTTCTGTCATCTATCTTTATAACGGTATACATCCTTTGAGCCCCTTTTGTGAAAGACTTTTGGTGCATTTCTTTTAAGACCTCAAAAAGTGTATCAATATCCGAACATTCAAGCTCAGTCCCCATTCCGGTTAACTTATTTTTAACCTCAGGATGGCTTAAAAGTACCCTGTCTGCTTCGGCTATAAAATCACTGGTACTTGTGGATCCCGTCCCCATAGGAATAATAGCTATTTCGGCGGTTGCCATAATTGATTCTCCTTTTTATACTGTATTGTGTAATAGAAAATTTATAAAGGAAATTATACACACAGGTAATATGAAAGTTTAAATAAGGAGGATGGAATATGTTACTTGGAATTGTTAAATGGATAATACTCGCACTTGCACTGATTCTTGTCGCAAAAATCACCCCGGGGATGGAGATTTCCGGATTTATGGCAGCACTCATATCTGTCGCAGTAATTGCCCTGGTAAATACGTTTATCAGGCCAATAGTTATGTTTCTTGCCCTTCCTATAAACATTGTTACTTTAGGGCTGTTTGCATTTGTTATTAATGCGCTGTTATTTGCGTTAGCGGCATTCCTGGTACCGGGCTTCTCTTTAGATGGCTTCTTCCCGGCTCTTATAGGCTCACTTCTTTTTTCTTTATTTAGTTTGCTTGTTAATATGGTGGTGGGAAGAACAAGAGCTGCTACGTAGATTCTTTACTTCATTGAATGATAAATGCTTAACATATCTCTTTTTACAGGCTCTTTAACCTCAGGAAACTGCTGGTTGGGCCTGTAAATTTCTTTTAAATGTTTTTCAATGTCAGGAGTGTCCACTTCAAAAATATGGGCTCGTGCCGGACCAAGATTCACCTCAAGGCTACCTTTTAATACTTTCACCTTGCTGGGAGTACCATAAGAAGGAGATAAGTCGGCTAAACTCTGGGTTTTCTTCAAAGTTGGTATTAAGACACGGCCTGTTTCATGGGCGTTTACGTTTTTGTTTGCGATAACAACCAGGGTTCTGCCTTTGTGATGTCTTGCATATGCAATGATAGCATCGTCACTATTGTTTTTTACCTTGAGCGGAATATATGATCCTCTTGTTATTATATTTTCATATTTTTGTCTCATTTTGAATATTTTGCCCATATATTCGCCTATTTCAGGGTGTTCGCCGCCAGGTTTTCTTGAAGGGTTAAATATATCAAGCCATTCAGGGTGCGTAAAAGCTAAATGAGAATCAGTTTCGGTTTTTGAGATGTATTTATTTCTGTATGGATAAAGATATCTGTCACCTGATTCAAATCCGGTAATAAAATAAGGGTTTGTCATGGGTAATGTTGCCTGGAGGGCGCTTGACATATTACAATAAGGCACTCCGCCGTTTGAAAATGATGCTTTATCGTCGTGTGTAGCGAATGATCCGATTAGTCCCTTATTAGGAGGTACTTTATGGCTCATTTCAGTTATTTCTTTTACATAATTATGAACCTGTGAAGCTGAATTCCATAGCGGGAATATGTGATACTGCCCGTATATCAGGTCAAAACCTGAATTCAAAAGATCTTCCGGCCTATCAGCAGGGATATTTGCCATTGGTGAGGCATCTTCATAGGTGTATGTTTCTGCAAGGAAAGCAAAATTCGGATCTTTTTTCCTTGCGTAACCAGTAAGTTCCTGCCAAAACTCGGGTGGCTTGTATCTTGCCACGTCAGCCCTGATTCCATCAGCACCTATACCTATTATCATATCAACGAATTGTTTGTGCATGTCCAGAAGAGGTTTATTAAGGATGCGTTTTTTTTCATCATCCCATACCCTGAAAGCTCTAATATCATCCCACCCTTGGGGAACCTTGGGTGTTCCATCAGGGTTAAATGCTATAAGGTGAGGATTCTTTTCTGCAAATTTAACTGAAGCGCAGCTAGGCAGATCGATCATTACCCTTATACCTCTTTTATGGGCTTCTTTTATGAATTCTCTTGCCTGGTCATAAACATTTCCGGGGTGGTTTGGGTCACGCAGAGCAGGATCTAATTCTGTATAACTGTCTGCAGCATAGACACAGCCTGCTATGCCCATGGCATTCTTTTTGGCCGGCGGTGTAATCGGAAGCATGTGTAAGGTATTTATACCCAGTGCTTTTAGTTCGTCCAGCCTGTCTATTGCGTTAATAAAAGTACCTCTTTTTTCACCTTTATCACTATCTATAAGGCCGTCACCGTCTTTGTCCTGGGCATTAAAAGTTCGCATAACCATTGCATAAATAACACTTTTATTCTGTTCAAAATGCTGTTTAAGGTCATTTTTCCACACAAAATTATCTTTAGGTTTTATTGGTTCAAGAATAGGCCTTGGAGCTGGGGCTAAAGGCACATTAGATACTGTAGTTTGAAGCTGAGGCCATTGTTTCTGCTGCTGTTGAGGCCACATTTGTTGCTGGTAATAAGGATTAAAGGTAAAGTTATTTACAAAGTTCATACTCTTTTTACCCCCTCTTTTCCAGGTTTTTTGGCATTGTTTATTATCATATAAAGTGCTGCTGCGCTTGTGGCGAGTAAAGCTCCTCCACCTATTACTCCTACGCGAGTGAACCATTTATTTGTGCTGTTATTATATTCTTTTGCGATTTTTTGTAGGAAGTCAGCCGGTGTTTCTCCGATCATATCGCTTACTTGTTTGCTCATACTTTCTTTTGACTTACGGTTTTGCGGTAAAAATTTCAGCAGCGCACCTATCGCACGCTTTCCTTTGCCAAAGAGTCCTTCGAGGAATTCTTTTGCGTTATCTATATTTAAGTAAAAGGTGTCATCTGTAGGGTTTTTAGCAAGGGAGTTCCATACATCATGCGGTACGAGGCTCCTTGCCATCATTGCGAGCTTTTTAAGGATAGGACTATCATGCGTTATGGCATGATCCATTTGAATGAATCCGTTTATTACATCTCCAACTCCATGCTTTGCCGGGTCTTTTGCTTGTCTAAGTAGTTGAGGGATTCTCCCAAAGGTTGCTTCCGTGCCTGTAAGTTTATATCCCGCTGTTTGTATTAATTCATTTGCTTTTTTTGTTACTGAATTGCCGAAAGGATTTGTTTCTATTCTTTCCGCCATTTTGCCGGATAGCTCAGCAAGACGGTCATAAACTTGCGTTGCATATTCTATAGGTTTTTTAGCTATCTTTTCAAGCATTTTTATAATATTTTCTGTTTTGCCTTCTTTTTCTGCTATATCTATAGCTCTTTGGGCTATTTTTTCTGAATTTGGAATTTCTTTGATTTCTTTTCTGGTAAATAATTTCGTGAGTGTTTTTGTTGCTGCATATTCCCGTAAACGTCCTGCTCTCCTGCTCAACGCTGCAGAGTAGTTATTAAATGCTTTGTCCACTTCTATTAATTTATTTGCATCATCAAAAGCTTTGGTTAACCTTTCCGGAATTTTTGGTAATTTTTCCTCATTAAAGGCATCTTCTATTTCATTCAAGACAGGATGGAAAAGACTCGTATTCTTAAATTTATTACTGAAGAAAGTTTCTATTGCTTCCTGATTTCCAGTAACAAGTACTTTTTCCAGTGCTTTTTGATCTTTGTCCGGTCTAAAGTGGTTGCTCAGCTTAATTAATTTCTTTCCTATCTTGACGAGAAGATTCTTTGGACCCGTAGATATCCCTGCTGCTTCCAGCTGGGCCTGTGCCTTTATTATGTTGTAATTATCAATAATATAATGAGCAGGTCTTTCCATTTTGTTTGCAATAATGCTTGCCATTATTGGCGTGGAGAATCCTGCTGTCAGCATCCACCAGGTATTTGTGCCTGTAGCAACCTTTTTCATTCTGCGGAAAGTTTCTTCATCCCTGTCCTTCATATCCTTTGGAACATTGAGCTTGTCCGCTGCTTTATCAAGGGTTTGTTTATCCAGTAAATCCATTGGAATATACTGAGGATCCTGCCAGTATGGTTTTTTGTCACCCTGTGCGTTTATATATTCAAGGTTCAGGTCAACTCCTGTTGCGGCTTTTATGGGTTTTGCAAGGAATATTTTTGGCCATAAATGCATTGAAGCTAACCAGGCACCTGCCCCTATAAATTCCATTGCTCTTGCATGAGGTACTTTCTGGACTCCTGAAAGCGTTAAAGCTATTAACCCTGTGCCGGAAGCTATGGCCAGATCGTTTAACTTTCCTATGGAATAGTCAGTTCCCTGTCCTTTTAAAGCCTTTTTGAAGGTTTTTAGATCTCTGGAAAGTTCCTTTACGGGGTTTGGGAAAAGCGAGCCTTTTACCATTCGGCCTTTTTGCTTGCTTATGCCAGGATTTCTTCCGGCATTTTTCATTTCATAGTAATTATTTTCAGGATTATTCCCGGTTCTAAGATTTGCGTATAAATCTATAACCGGGGCTATAGCCGGGGAATTATTATATTGATTTTTTAAGGTCAGGATTTCCATGCGTTGAAAGTCCTTTTAATTAGGTTGTTTTTGTTTCCTGTTTTGTTGGCATCAATGTATTTGTCTTCTTTAAGGTAGGTTATTCTTAATATATTAAGGTTAGCCCAGGCTGTTGCTGCTAAAGGCGCAAGAATAAGAGCTTTTCCGCCAAATTTTTTGGCTATTTTGTTGTTAAATCCATTTCCTTTCCATAAATGAGCAAAGCTTCTTGCCAGCGGCTGAGTAATATAAGGTTTTATAATATTATTATTAAATGCCTTTATGCCCTTAAACGCATTTTTGCGGTTATTCTTAAAGCCATCGCCCCAATCCTGCCATCCATCCCAGGTAGAGAGTCCAATTGCAAGCCCGGCCAGTGGAACGCTCAGGAGTGATTTCCAGGCACGGGATGCTACAATTATTTTGCTTACATATGGCTTTACCGTAGAATCTGGGTCATTCAGGTTTTTATCCAGTCCCATTTTAAGAAGGATGTCCTCATATTCCTCGTTTACTAAACCAGGGTTTGAGGCTGCGTGTGCCTGTTGATTCTTATATAATAAATCCCATCTGGTAAAATCAATGCTTTCATATAAATTATGGAGTTCTGTCTTTTTCAGGGATTCCCCTTTTTCGTCTCTTTGCTGAAGAGAAACATGATCATCATATTTTCTGTTAAGGTCGACTCCTTTAAAAAACTTGACCGGTTTGTTAATTAAGGCCTTTGCTGCCATAGCTGCCAGGTAATAAAGCAAAACTCCTGCTGCTTTTTGTTTTGCTAGCGGAATCGAGCTTTTTCCACCTGCAGCAAAGCATCCTACCAGTACAAGGCCGCCTACCCAATAGGGGATTTTGCCTAACTGCAAAAATTCAAAGAAGTTTGCGTCTTCATTGCCTTTTAAGCCTTCCACCGCATATTTGGGAAGCTTTGAGGCCTGCTTAACGCCTGTTTTTACTTTTGTAATTCTGTCATTAGGCAGTAGCTCATCCTGGTTGCCAAACGCTGGACAAGATTCATTGATTTTAACCGGATAAAAACCTGTATTTTTAAGCATCCTGACCTTAACTCTTAATACCTAATAGTATAAAAGCAGAACAAGAAAAAAATTGCCTTTTTTTTTAAGTTTTAAATGTAAATTTTTTTTAAGAAAAGGTTTTATTATGGCAATTTTTTACCTTTACAAGTTTATATACAGTATCACTTTATTTTAAGGGGAATGTATGGAGATAATTTCCAGAGGAAACGTACCGCAAAAAAAGGTGCCTGCTTTTAAGGGATTGTCTGTAGGAACGAATCTTGACGGTACAAAATACCATACTTTTTACCAGCCCAGTTTAAAACCAATTCAACTTGAAGTAGTCCGTGTAAAAATGGATGAAAAAGGCAATTATGAAGCGGTAGGAAAACCGGAGATCCTTCCTGCACCAAGCACAAACAGTTTTCTGAAAATGTGGAAACCAGGAAATGATGAAAAATCAAAAATTCTCAACATAAAAGGCCCTGAATCAAAACTTGCTTACAGGTTCAGGGATGGAGAAAATATAATCCTTGATGAAGTCAGAAGAGTTGATTTAGATGGAAATGGAAAAGAAGATTTTAACCTTGCGTGGGATCCTGCAAGGCCAGACAGGATAAAAAATATTGCAATTTATCACCTTATGCCCGATATGATAGGCCCGGAACTTGATAAATACGGAAAGCCTATGCCTGACAGGCGTACTCATTTTAATAACTTTGGCGGAGAAATTAAAGACATAATAACCAGGCTGGATCATATTCAAGGTATGGGCAATACAATGATTCTGAGTACTCCGGTTTTTGCAAACGGCCCTGCCAACAGCAACGGATACTGGACTAAAAATGCCTACCAGGTAGACCAGACAAGGGGTAAACTTGCTGATTTCAAAAATCTTCAAATTGATTTATTTAAAAGAGGGATGGGATTTATTGCTGATGGAGCGTTTGTAAACGAGAGCTGGGAAGGCATACATATTAAAGACGTTGTGAATTACGGCTCAAAAACTCAAAATGCAAAAGCTGAATCGCCTTTCCTTAATTGGTTTTACCCTTCAGAAAGTTTTGTTGAGGATCGTTCCGGAAAATTACAACTTCAGCTTCTTCCTAATAGGAACAAAAAAGCAACTACAGATAATCATATAGGAATAAAAATAATTAACGGCCCGTACAGACTCAAATATGTAGAAGGCAAACAAGACCCAATAGTTGAAGAAAATCCGGATTATAAAGGTGATAACGAGCATTTGCCCACAAAAATCCAGATTTTTGACAGGCGTTATGTTTCTATTGATAAACAAAATGATAATGAAATAGTACAGCGTTATAATGTAGAGCCTAAGGATTATAATGAATTAAAGAATTTTGATGATTCTGTCCAGCTTTTTTCTGCTGAGGTCGAGCATGAAAGTATTGAGAAAAAGTTAGAAAAGGAAGTTAACAAACCTATTAATGCGGGAGATTTCATTAAAAAAACGGATTGGGGCAGGCATTTTGAGATTGTTCATCCTAAATCAGGAAGCAATGTGGATCTTTGGGATGGACAGAATGATATACCCAAATTAAGGTTTTTTGTATCGAAAACTGAGAGAAGGGAATTAAAAGAAAATGACCCTGTTAAACTTAAAAAATTAGACAAAGCCTGCTCGCAGGTTCAGGATAATCTTGTTCAAATCGGGAAATACTGGACAGGAGAAGTAGAAAAAACCTTATCTGAATACACAGCAAAAGAGCTTCATAAAAAAATTGGAGAGAACCCAAACGCTCAAACAATAATGCAGGCGATACAGGAATTAAAAAAAGAGAAAGCTATTCCGCCGGAAAGCGTAGATCTTATAAAAAAAGAAGAAATAGAAAATCTTCTGGCAGGTAATTATAAATTATCGGCAGCGCCACTGCCTGAAAGCATAATGGATGGAATTATGTCCCTGCCACTTGAAGCAATAGAATTCCCTGATGAAATTTGCTCATTCCTTAGTAGTCCATACCTTAAAAAACTTGCCACAACCCCTGATAAAATCGGGGTTTCAAGATATGAAATCTTTAAAAATGGCAACTACGGGGATATGCACCATAAAAAAATGGATGACGAAGTTTACAAAAAAATAGATAAATTGGTTAAGGAAATTATTAAAGACAGCCCGACATTAGAAGGTAAAATGCTGGATGATAAGGGGAACCTGAGCCCTGAAGGTAAAGCAATATTCAGGGTGTTATCCAGCGATGTCACAAAATATTTTATTGTTAAAGGCCTGGCAAACATAAACCCACTCTCGCCGAAATATAACCCAAAAGAACTTGCTGAAAAATCTTTCATAAACTGGGCAAAAGCAGGAAGAACCAAGGGTAGCCATGAAAATGAAGCTAACAGCTTAATTGATGCTATTTCTGCAGGACTTGATAAAAATATTACAGAACAGGACAAGGAAGAATTCCAGAAATATCTTGAAACTCGTGTTGAAGGGCTTAATGATAATACACTTAAGATTGCAAAACTGATTATTAATAAAACCGAGTCAGGACTTAACTGGAGAATCGACGCTGCAAAAGATGCGGCTAATCTCCAGCCTGTTTATAAAGAAGATCATCCAAGAGAGCAAAACACCTTTGCAGAAAACTGGCTTGAAGTCATTAAAGTATGGAGAGGATTCCTTAAAGGAGTTCAGGAAGAAAATCCAAAACAATACTCTATAGCTGAATATTCTAATCTCTCTGATAATTTTAAAGGTGATCCTAGACGTCCTGATGGATATGCTAAAGGCAATTATAAACACGCAGGCGAAGTAGTAAGTAAATTCATAGAACAGACAGGATTTACAACTGAAAGTAATTATACATATTTGTTTGGTTTCTTGCCTGACCTGACAAGAAGCAGTTATGAAGATAAGAACAACGCATTTGATTATGCATATAAAAAATTAATTAACGGTTGGGGTGGTTCCGGAGACCCGAATACAACGCCGGGATTCCTTCGTTATGGCCCTGTTGATTCTGTACTATACTCACACGTATTTACAGATAACCATGATATGAAGCGATCACTGCATATTTTATCTGTGGATGAAGATGAGTATAAAACCGGAAATATAGACAAAACTAAACTCGAGAGATGGAAAGATACTAAGCTTGGAGAGAAGGTATCACCTTCCAAGGAATATGACCAGGTACTTGAACAAACCATACCATTAATTAAAAAAGAGATTCTGGACAAAGCTTTTGCAGGGGAAGAATGGTGGACAAAAGAGAACCAAATGGCTTTTACTTGTAAAGAGTGGAATAATGGCTGGATAGATAATGACGATAGAATAAAGAAAGCAGGCTTATCTGATAAATTTAAGGAATATAGGAAGCGAATTAATGATCTAAATAAGGTAGACCCTAATAAAAAAGTAAAATACGGTCCTGCACTAGTCGCGGCTGATGCGATTATGGAATCGTATAAACAGGCAGGGGGGCAGGATATTAAGGCAGTTAAAGCTGCTATTGACGCTGTAGCAATGAAGGCGCCTGAACAATTTGGCAGAAGGGCTGTTAACCATAACTGGGAAGATATAGTTGAAGAAGCAAAACTGAACGAAAAATTAGACAAACAACAGTTAGAACAGCTTGCTAAAAAAGTTCATGTAAACTTTGTCAAACCCGGTATGGAAAGAATAAAGGCGGTTGAGCTATACAAACAAATACTTCCCGGCTGCCCAACAATGTATAATGGTCAGGAAATGGCAGAAACAGGCCTTGAATCCGACGGTAAAAATATGTCCCTGTATAATAGAAACCGCGTGCATTTCGAATGGCTGAAAAGAGATGAGAAAGATCCTATTGTACAGTTTAATAATGAATTAAAAGATATTAATTCCCTTAGAAAGAACTCAAACTTATCACCGCTTATTGATGGTCAGATGTTAATGCTGCAAAGAACCCAGAATGACAAGATTATTCCTTTATACAGGTATAACAAGGATAGAGATGTTATTGCAATAATTAATGCAGCAGGTATTCACAAGACAGAACATGGTGATTATAAAGTGAGTTTTGCTACAATACCGTTTATAGATACAACAAGAGATGATAAAAATGAACTCGGCGTGCCAGGCGGACTGAAGCCAGGAACGGTTTATATAAATGCGCGTGACGAAAAAGATGGTAAATATGTCATAAATGATAAAGGCCAGCTGGTTAAAGCTGATGGTAAGCAAATAGAAATAAAAGACAATGCGTTGCTTCTTTACAGGGAAGAAGAATTTAACCCAAAGCAGCCTTAATTGCATCAACAGCGATATCGGTTAAGCGGTCAATTTCCTCTTCTGTAATCACATAAGGTGGCATAAAGTAAACTACTTTGCCTAAAGGCCGCAGCACTGCGCCTCGTTTCAGGGCTTCTTTGTATATATTTTTGCCTATGTTTTCCTTAAACTCCACAGCGCCTATCATCCCAATGTGCCGGATATCCTCAACATAATCCAGATTCCGGAATTTTTCCAAGTTTTTTTTCAGGCATTGAATTTTGGACTGCAGGGATTCAATTATTTTCTCTTCCTCAAATATTTTAAGGTTTTCTACTGCTACGCTAGCCGCAAGAGGGTTCCCTGTGAAGCTGTGGCCATGGAAAAAAGTCTTGAATTTATCATAATCGTCATAAAACGCTTGATAAATTTGCTCAGTGGTTATTGTAACAGCCAAAGGAAGATATCCGGCAGTTAAACCCTTTGCAAGACAAATAATGTCAGGGACAATACCCGCATGCTCAAAGGCGAACATCTGACCTGTCCTGCCAAATCCCATTGCAACTTCATCATCAATAAGCAGTACATCATATTTATCGCACAGTTTTCGGAATTGCGTGAGGTATTCAGTAGGATACATAAGCATTCCCGCAGCGGCCTGGACTAACGGTTCTACAATAAGCCCGGCGATTTCTTTATGATGTTCTTTTAAGATTGTTTCAATTGAATCAGGATAAGGCATTTCCGCCTGATAAATGTCAAATAACAGCGGTTTATAGAGCTTGTGATAAACATCAATTCCACCCACAGACACCGATCCGAGTGTATCGCCGTGGTAGGAGTTTTTCAGGGCAATGAATTTGGTTTTTTGGGGCTGATTTGACTGTTGCCAGTATTGATAAGCCATTTTAAGTGCGACTTCCACAGCGGTAGAACCATTATCAGAATAAAAAACCTTTGCTAGTTCGGGTGGGGTAATTTGTATGAGCTTTTCAGCTAGTTCAATTACCGGTACATGGGAAAATCCCGCTAGCAGGACGTGCTCTATTTTATCAATTTGCCGCTTTAATGCCGCATTAAGCCGTGGGTGGCAGTGGCCCAGAGTATTTACCCACCAGGAAGAAATACCATCAATGTATTTATTGCCATCAATGTCCCAAATGTAGATACCCTCACCTCTATCTATAATCAGCGGTGGGGCGTCGGTTTCGTAGTCTTTCATCTGGGTAAACGGGTGCCAGATGTATTTTAAGTCTTTTTGTGTGAGGTCGGTGTGCATAAAGCAAATAATAACATAAAATATTCTATGTTTTATGCTTGAAAAAGTGTGGGGAGTTTGCTACAATATGTTTATGAAAGAAATAGAAGTTTATAAAACAAAATCAGGTAAATGCCCACTTAATGACTGGTTGGATTCTATTAAGGATTTTTCTACACGAGCACGTATAGAAACAAGATTAAACAGATTAAAATATGGAAATTTTGGAGATTACAAATACCTGTCTGACGGAGTTTCCGAATTAAGACTTCAATTTGGTTCAGGTTATAGAATATACTACTCGGAAATTGATAATATTATTATTTTGTTACTGTTAGGCGGTGATAAATCAATTCAAAATAAAGATATAACTAAAGCAAAAGAATACTTAAAAATATATAAGGAGAATAAATAAATGGTTACTAATAGATCAATAAAATTCGACGATTTCCTTGTGGAAAGGTTAAAAGACAAAAAAGAAGCAAAAGCTTTTCTTGACGCTATTCTAGAAGAATACCAGCAGGATAATAACTTTGAAGCATTTGCAAACGCTTTGGAATTACTAATAAGAGCTCAGGGGAATATATCAGAATTTACTAAAAAAGCTAACATAGATAGATCACATATTTATAAAATTATGAAAAATGAGACACAGCCGCAATTTTTGACAGTAAGCAAAATCCTTAATTCATTGGGATTTCAGTTAACTGTTAAAAAAATTAAGCATAAACCTGCTTAATTTTTCTACCTCTCCATCACGGAAATATTCTGAACCCCCGCCTGCTGGGCAGCGTCCATTACTTTTACGATCGCGCCGTGTGTGGATTCCCCGTCTGCCTTAATCATCAGGCCGTCAGTTTTTGTTTTGTACGCTTCTTTAATTCCTGCTATCAGGTCTTCCCCGGCAAATGACTTGCCATCAAGGTCATATTCGCCCTCTTTAGACACGTTAACAGTGATAATTTTGAATTCTTTTTCCTGTTTTTGAGCCTCATGCTCGGACGGCACCGCTAAATTCAAGCCCTGCTGGTCAAGGAGTGGCGCTATAACCATCATAATAATTAACAGTACCAGAAATATGTCGGTTAAAGGAGTTATGTTTATCTCATTAAATGAATCTCTTTTTTTACTAAAACTGCTCATTCTTTTTCTTCCTGTTTCTCAAGGTCTTCCTGCTGAACTGTTGTTAAAGGTTCACCTGCTACGGTCAATTTCTCATATCCTGCTTCCTGGGCGGCTTTTATGACTTTCATAATTTCCGTTGTCTTTGTGCTGGCATCTGCTTTAACCACAAGTTTTTTATCTTTTGCCTGTTCAAGCAGGGCTTTTAATTCTTCAGCAAGCTGTGTTTGTGCGACGTTCTTGGAATTAACAAAAAAGTTGGAATTTTTTGTTACAGACACAGTAACTTCCTTTTCGTCAACAGACAAACCGCTATTAATTGACGGAAGTTTAATATCCTGGTCAACAGCCTGAAACATTGGCGCTATAACCATCATAATAATGAGCAGCACCAGAAATATATCTGTTAAAGGTGTGATGTTTATTTCATTAAATATTCCGTCATTTTTTCCTGAAGTTTTAATTGACATGGTTTATTTCCCGTTATTAGCTTAAAATTGAGGACCTAAAGACTTTTGATATCCTGTTGGTTGAAGATCCTGGTCTTTTACAGCCTGTTGCACTTTTTTCCCTAAATCAGAATCACTGTCTGCAAAACTTAAGAATAATAATTTAAGTAATTGAAAATCATCTTCATATCTTCTTACAACTGCCTGGAAGGAATTGTAGAAAACAACGGCCACAATAGCAACACCAAGACCAAAAGCTGTTGCTATAAGAGCTGATCCAATACCCATAGCTACTGCAGCACTCTGGTTACCTTGAGCTGCAAGATCCTGGAATGTATAAAGTATCCTGCATACTGTGGCGAAAAGGCCAAGGAACGGAGCAACTCCGCCTATGGTACCGAGTACAGTTAAATGTTTTTCCAATTTTCTTACTGCGAGGCTTGTTGAAATATCAAATGACCTTGAAAATTCCTTTTTTTGTTCGGAAAGGACACGTATTCCCTCTTCCGCTACGTCACCGATAACTCCACCGAGCTGGGCGCTTAAAATTTGCGCTCCTTCAAGGTTGTTTCTGTTAAGCTCTCTCTGAAGCCTTTGAATAAACTGGATAACATCCCTTCTGTTCTTGTTGTAATAAGAAAATCTGTTGATCACAACACCAATTACAAGAACAGAGCAGATTAAGATCGGTAATAATACCGCCCAGTCCTGCTTGATTGAATGAAGAATTAATTCCATTTTTTATACCCTCTTTCTGTCTAAATTTCTACTTAAAATTTCTGTCCGCCTACACCAAACACGTTATAATCAAATGTGAATTGAATGTCAATATCATTACCTCTATATTCAGGAGGCAGTGGGCGGAAAGGTGCGGCTAACTTTACTGCCTCTATTGCTGCCTGGTCAGCCTCGGGGACGCCCGAAGTTTTATAAACCTTGAGAGAAAGCAATCTTCCATCTCTGCTTACTTTAAATAGCAGCATAACACGTTTGCTTTCATTTCCTTTCGGAGGATTCCATCTTCTTTTTATTCTTCTTTGTAATTCCATCATATAGGGCCCAAAATCAGGCTCTTTAAGAGCATCAATACCCGGGCTGCCTCCAGGGTTTCCTGGGCTTGGGTTACCTGGATTTCCTCCACCTATGGAATACCCGCTTGATCTTCTTACTGTATCACCGCCACTGCTACCTGCAGACATAATGGGCGCAGGCTCAGAACTGGGAGCAGATGGCCCTACAGGCCCACTTGTTACAGGCCCTCCTGGTGTACGAACTGCATTAGGTGGTATAGTCGATCTTGGTACCGGTACTGAAAAAGCATTGGGTGGTTGTTTAGGAGGAGTATATGGCTTTTCATTAATTATTGGCCTTGGTGGGACTTTTGGCGCCTGTTGAGCTGGTCTTGGCGCAGGTTGAGGTTTTGGAGTGACCTTTGTTTGTGCTTTTTGAGGCGGAGGAGTCGGCTGTTGTGGTTTTGATGGAGCTGATATCGGCTCAGGATCTGATTCCTTCCTTGTAGGGTCATGTTTTCCACCTGCCCTTGAATTCCTGTCCGATCTTAACTTTGTATTTTTATTAATCGGGTCCTTTTCGGGCTTATTTACAATTACAAATTCTATATCTTTAGGCTTGGGTTTTTCAACCACAGAAGGAAGCCAGTTAAAAAATGTAAGAGTAGCTATAATTAGCCATATTAAAAAGAGCAGCAAAGGGTGTGCAATAGCTGATATGACGAGCGCTTTTTCCAGGGAAATTTCTTCTTTATTATCTCTGAGAACCGCCGATATCTGCTCTTTCTGCTTATTAAGCTCCTCTTGTGTTTCAGGCTTTTTCCCGAGTATAGTATTCATCAGTTAAACCCAATAATTACAATGTTTAAAGTTTATCACAAATTAATATCCGTAGTTATAGTTGGAATTATAGTTTGAAGGGGCAGGATTACTGGTTTCTTCGCCGCCTGTCCTTAATTCGCTGTCAAGAATAATGTCCAGTTGATCTCCTGCATTAATTACAACTTCATTTCCTTTATCAATAATAGTTTTAACTGCGCCTGCTCCACCACCTACAGCGGTTCCGAGTGCAGCGCCTCTTCCTGCTTTTCCGCCGGAGAGTGCACCAAAAATAAGGCCTAAAAGAGCTCCGCTTCCAGCTCCGACAGCAGTATCCTTAACTACCGCAGTAGCACGACTCATTCCGGTGCCGCCTTTTAAGAGGCCGGATCCGTCTTCAGTTGCCAATTTGCCTGTAAGACCGATTCTTTGTCCGCTTGGGGTAATTGCCTGATTGAATACGATCATTAATTGTCCGTTAGCTTCTGCTCTTCCGGCAGGTTTTGCTGTAACAACTGTGCCAAGTATGCTTGTTCCGGCAGGAAGTACCATTGCGCCGGCATAGTAGAAGGGGGTATTCATTACAACGTTTATGCTATCTCCTGTTCTAAGGTTTTGACTACTTAATTTTCTGGTAGCAGTAACACCAGGGAGCATTGTTCCAGGAGGAACACTTACAACACGACCTT
Source organism: Candidatus Melainabacteria bacterium GWF2_37_15 (assembly GCA_001784565.1). Lineage (GTDB taxonomy): Bacteria > Cyanobacteriota > Vampirovibrionia > Gastranaerophilales > UBA9971 > GWF2-37-15. Next base: position 23,648 of record MFRL01000001.1, on the reverse strand, counting down.
GTAAAGGAGGTAAGCTGTAGTTATTCTGCACTGGGACATAGTTTTGTTGCTGGTAACTTTGTTGATAGCCTTGCTGGTAATTTTGATTCTGATATTGAGGGGTTTGTTGGGAGTTATAGCCGTAGTTGCTGTATGAATAATCCTGAGCAAAAGCAGGAAGTACTGTTGTTGCGAGCATTATTCCGCTTAGGCCGGTTAATGTTAAAGTTTTAATGCTTTTTTTCATCGTATTTCTCCTTTCCCTGTTTACCTATTTATATAACGAAGTTTTTTAAATAAAGTTCAAATTATAATTAATTTTAGTATACTCCAATTAATATCCTGTTTACAACAAATTATAAAGTACATATTACCTACACCAGATGGATGATTTAAACCTATATACCATTAACCAATCCTGAAAATTTTCGATAAGTTCTATATAACTAAAAAAACAAACAAATGTAAAGGGCGAGTTAGAGAATGGCTTATGTTGTTGAAAATCCTAATGGAAGAAGGATGGTAAGGCTGTCTGTTGATGATGTGTTGACGATAGTGGCGATGTATCAACAGAGGTGCAATGGTCGGGATTTGACCTATGAGGAAATAAGGAAGAAGTTGAGGGAAAACTGTATTTACCTTCCAGAAGATGTTTAATTAGCCCGCGGGTGGGTGTTAATATACGTTTGCCGCAATCTTTCTACCGATACATGCGTATAAATCTGCGTGTTACTTATGCTTGCATGGCCTAATAGTTCCTGAACTACCCTTAAATCAGCTCCTTTTTCCAGCATCCTTGTCGCAAAAGTATGCCGGAATGTATGCGGGGATACTTTCTTGGATAGCCCTGCCTTTTGCACTGCTTTTGCTATTACTCTGTGTACCTGTCTTGGCAGCAGCCTGTTTCCATTGATACTTGTAAAAACAGGATTATTTGGTGCTATGTCCCTGCTTTCCATATATTTTAAGAGAATTTTCCTGGCTTTGTTGCTTACCAGGACAATTCTTTCCTTTCCTCCCTTGCCAAATACGGTTATCTCGTTTTCTTCAAGGTTCATGTTCTCAAAGTTCAGGCTGCATAGTTCAGAAATCCGCATGCCGGTTGCGTATAAAAGTTCCAGTATTGCCCGGTCACGCTGGTTTGATACCTGGTCTATTATTCTCTTAATCTCGCTTTCTGTCAGGAATTCAGGCAGGGCTTTGTTTTTCTTCGGGGCTTTAACATTGGCGGCGGGGTTTATATCAACGAGTTTTTCCCTGTATAAATACCTATAAAATGCCTTTATGGCTGCTATTTTTCTGGCAATGGTGGTCTTTGTGTACTTCTTGTTTTGGATTTCAGCTATGTATGACCTTATGTTTTTATAGGTCATGCTGCAAAAATCCTTGCCAGCGCGTTCCAGAAAATCCTGAAGATCGCCTGTATAAGCCTTTACTGTATGGAAAGAGAGGTTTCTTTCTATTTCAAGATAGAGTCTGAAATTTTCTAATTCCATGTTCATATTATTATTGTATAGGAGGAAGCCGATTTTGATCAATGAGGTCCGAAAAAACAGCGTTAATAGGATGCTTGGCAAGTACGGGATGGAGCGGTGCCATGCGGAGCAGGTCAGGAACCTTAGCCTCATCATTTTTGATAAGACAAAGGGCCTGATTCATGACCTGTCGGAAAATGATCGGGAGCTTCTTGAGGCGGGCGCGCTTTTGCACGACATCGGGTATTATATATCTGCCAAGGGACATCATAAAAACGCCCAGATATTGATTAACCGGGATAGGCTTGAGGGTTTTTCAGAGCGGGAAGTGGAAATTATTGGGAAAATCGCCAGATACCATAAGGGCAGGCTTCCTAAAAAAAGACATGTGTTATTTAGCAAGCTGGCGGCTTTTGTGAGGTTGTCTGATGCGCTGGATAGAACGCATTGCAATGTTGTCAACGATATGGATTTTGTTCTTGATTCATTGGTGGGGGTTTTGGTTGTTTATCTAAAGCTGAACACGCCGTCCTATTACTTCGAGATATGCAAGGCGCAGGATAAGAAAGACCTATTTGAGAGGGAGTTTGGTTTTGAGGTGCAGTTGAGGGTGGGGTAGTTTCTGATTATCAGAAGCTATTTTTGTGATTAACCAAAAAATCGAACGAAATCGAACGGTTTTTGATGAAAAATTTTTTTTTGATTTTTTGGGGAAGAGGGGGTGTGGGATTGATTGGAAAGGTATCAATGGTATTATACCATAGTTTTGGTGGGATTGCGAGGGGGTGCGGTTTTGTTGTTTTGGGGCGGGCGAAGTCCGCTAATTGATTTTTGCGGAGTTTTTTAGTTCTTGTTCATTTTCTTTCTTTGAACGCAAAGAAAGAAAACGAACCAAAAGAAAGAAACTGAGTCGCTTCGCTCCACTTCGCTTCGCTACGTACTGTCAGGGGCGTAGCCCCCGAACCCCCATTAGCTGGCTTTGCCAGCTTTAAATAATCAAGTTATCAGATGCAGGCCGAGGGGCTTGAGCTGACTAGGTGTAATTATTTATAGGGTATTTTGATGTACTTACGCTACCTACTTCATTGTTTAATAAAAAACTTTTATTTTAAATGATTGGGCTTTTTCCTAATAATCCACAAGTAACCTGTTATTATTAAAATTGTAATAATATTGATTATTTGCCAAATTTCACGCTCTAAATGAACCCTAATAAGAGGATTATAAAGTAATAAAACTAATGTCCATAAAATAACTTTATATGAAATACTTTTAGTTTCATTATAAATTTTATAGCCAATAATGCCTGATGTAATAGAAACAACAAATCTTAAAAGCTGATAGTAACCGTAGGGCATTGGAACAAAAGCTAAAACCAACATTATTATTGAAGTATAAATTAATTTAATCATGCTGATGTTGCCAAGTTGAAACTTTGTCTATTAACAGTCCAATTAGAAAAAAGCTTCCTATTAAAAGATAAGGGGCAAAGAACAATAAAAAAGAACTTGCCCAGCTCATCTCCCAGCCGATATGCGCTCCATAAATACCGACACAAGTGCCAATTAAAGGAATATAACAGATAAAACCAGCAATAATAAAAGCTATTATCCCATTATTAAATATTGCATTTGCTCCACTATAAATAGCCGAAAATTGTACTATTCCGTAAATAAAATACATAATATAAAACCCAATGGTTGAAATTCCGAATATTTGGTTTTTAAAATTTTCCCAGCTAAAAGATTGTTTTACTTTTTCAACTCCTGAATTACTTTTTTCAAAAGCTAATATCAAAAGGAAAATATAAGAAATAAAAGGAATAAAAGTTAATATTATGAACAACCTTGACCAGCCAATATCTTTTAATCTTTTAATTATAGTAAAAATATAAACAACTAATAGTAAAAGAAGAATTATTATGTTTATTGCTAGATTTTCAGTAGGAGCTTTATCATAAAAATGCATTATAAATAATAATGATAAAATGATAATTACGTATGGTTTTCGCGTTAATTTTCCTGTTGGAGAAAGTAAATTAGGCATTTATAAAACTCCTTAAAAATATTTTTGCTAAATTTTTTATTATCAATCTATTTTGTCTGAATTGATAATATCATGGCTTTATGTATTATTAAAAGGATTTTTCGATGTAAAGATATTAATTTACTATAGATTTAGCTCAATAAAAAACTTGATTCTTTTCCAAAGCTGGCGAAGCCAGCTTGCGGGGTTCGGGGGCTACGCCCCTGACTGTAGTGAAGAGAGCGCAGCGAACGGAACCGGAGCGAAGCGACTCAGTTTTCTTTTTTGGTTCGTTTTTTCTTTTGCGTTCAAAAGAAAAAATGAACATGAAACATTCCAGGCTGGAAAGATTCTGAAACAAGTTCAGAATGACGGTGTGTGAAATATGTGTAATTTTTGTGTGCTAAAACCCGGTCATGCCTACAGGATCCTTCCTGACGTCTTGTGGAATAGAAACTTCACTGATGGGTTTTATCTTTATCTCTTTTATGGGAATCGGTACGGGGGTAAACTCTTGAGTGTCGCCGGGGGTCGGTGGCTCCCTGTCACTTACCTCCTCGACTTTAGGTTCTTTATTATTTTCTTTATTTTCATTATTTTTTTTGTCTTCTTGTACCGCAGCTTTTTCATTTTCCTGAATCAGCTTTTCGAGCTCGTGTTCGGGGACGGCGGGGCCGTAGTTTGTGTCCATAATTACTTCAGGGTACATAAAATCCATAACAGGCTTGTTGGCTGTAGCAACCTTCATATAATCCCGCCAGATAAGAGCAGGCACAGTGCCGCCTGTAAGCCCGGGGGTGGGTCTGTTGTTATCATTTCCAACCCAGACAGCGGTAACAATGTCAGGAGTAAAGCCTACAAACCAGGCATCCCGGTAACTGTCAGTGGTGCCGGTTTTTCCAGCGGAGGGGCGGTCTATATTAGATGCGCGGCCAGTACCGAATTTGACCACCTGCTTTAGCATTTCAACCATATATGCCACGGTTTTTACATCGAGGATTCGTTTGTAGTCGTTGTTAGCCAGATAGATAACCTTGCCGTTAGAGGTTTCGACTTTTTCAATGCCGTATGGCTCGACTTTAATGCCGCCATTTGCGAGAACTCCGTATGCGGTGGCCATATCTACCATTTTGACCCCGTTAGAACCGAGTGCGATGGTGGGATCCTTTTCCAGAGGCGTGGTTATGCCCATTTTCTTTGCGGTATCTACTACTTCGCTAACTCCGACGTCCATTATAAGCTGTGCGGCAATCACGTTGGAAGAGATTGCGAGAGCCTTATAAAGAGGGAGCGGGCCGCGGTATTTTCTTCCGTAGTTCTGTGGGCTCCAATCTCCTACTCTTACCGGGGCATCAGGATAAATGGTGAACGGGGTGAGGCCCTGTTCCATTGCTGTGGTGTAAATAAAAACTTTAAACGATGATCCCGGCTGCCTTATTGCAAGCGAAACTCTATCGAATTGGGTTTCGGAATAATTCTTGCCGCCTATATAGGCTAAGATTTGTCCTGATACTACATCATATGAGATAAGAGCTGCCTGTTCTGAGGAATCGCTTAAACCCCAGGTCTTCATGTTGTCCACCATGCTTTTTTCGGCGGCTTTCTGGTAGTCGTAGTTCAGGGTTGTGTATATTTTATACCCTCCCTTAATAACTTCATCTTCGTCAAGGCCAGCTTTATCTTTTAACTCCTTCATTACTAAATCCACAAAATATGGCGCTTTTTTCAGGGTATTTGCCTGGTGGTTTGAACTCAGAATTACTGGGGAGTTGGTTGCGTCGAGGGCCTGTTTTGCGGTGATGTGTCCGTCTTCTAACATCCTTTTAAGTACCATGGCCCGGCGTTTTTTAGCTAATTCCAGATTCCTGTACGGACTATAAACGGACGGCGCCTGCGGTAAGCCTGCGATGAGCGCGCATTCAGCTAAGTTCAGGTCTTTGACTTTTTTATCAAAATAAATATCTGCTGCGCCCGATATTCCGTATGCACCTTCGCCCAGGTATACGTTATTAAGGTATAGTTCAAGTATTTTGTCTTTGGAAACGGTTTTCTCCAATCTGTGGGCTAGTACCAGCTCTTTAAATTTCCGGGTAAAAGTTTTTTCCTGAGAAAGGAATAAAATCCTTGTGATTTGCTGGGTTATTGTGCTGGCGCCCTGGACTACTTTTCCGGCTTTAATATTTTTTATTGTTGATCTGATTAAAGCGATAACATCAAAGCCGCTGTGCCTATAGAAATTTTTGTCTTCAATTGAAGTGATGGCGTTTTTCATGTTATCGGGAACCTGGTTGATACTGACTCTGTTGTATTTGTAGGCGCCAAAGGTTCTTATTACAACATCATCGTTGGAAACAATCTGTGAGGTTAGTGTTGGTTCGTATTGCTCAAGCTGCTCAATAGAGGGAAGGCTCTGCAAATACATAAAGCCAGCCATAGCTCCCGCCAGCAAAAATGCTCCGAGTAGGGCAAATAAAACTAATATAGTGCCTTTTCTTTTATTAGTATTCATGAAATTTTTCTCCCGGGATTAGGATTATAGTTAGATTATATGATAAAAACCCGAGTTGCTGTCTATAGAAAATATTTATTTTTAATTTATTTAAAAGCTCTTGCAGGAAGTGTATAAGGGGATAAAACTTTTGCGGCTTCTTCAACGGATTTTCCGGCTTCTAGTGTTTGCCAAACTTGATTTACTGCCTGCTGGTTCTTACGTGATACGGCATTAGACGTTTGCATATCAAATAGTTGTTCTAGCATTTTACTGAAGTTCAAACCCTTAAAAATCTCGTTATTTTTATCTTTTTCTGCTGCTGCCTTAGGAGTGTTACCTAACATTGCTTTTAAATGGGTGTTAACTTTGTGTGCAGAGTCCTTGGAAAGTTTTCCATCAACCATCTTTTTTATTGTTCTGACAAACCCTGTAATCTGGTTTACTGTAATTGGTGTTAGTTTTCCTGGTAAGGCTCCAAAACTCACGTTGGATTTTTGTTTACTGGAAACAAATGTGTCGGAGGCTAGCGGTGCTGACTTTAAAAGAGGCTGGCAAGATTTATTTGCGGCTAAATTGTTTTGTGTGATACCTGATGTTGAGTTAATACTAATACTCATAAATTTTACTGCCTCCTTTTATCTATTTAATTATGTATATCTTTTGGATAGTTTTTACTTTAACAAAAAAAAATTAAATAAAATAGATATCCAGATATTTTACATATCTTAATGACTATAAAAATAAAACTATCTTTTCGTAGCATAAAACCGTGAAGGAAAAGAGTTAAAATTCAAACATTGTACTTAAAAAGGGGGGAGAAAGAGATGGTGACAAGGGTTGTCTTTGCTTTTGCAATATTTTTTTTCTTTTATTCTGCGGCGTATCCGCTTACTATTGATTCTCAGGATATGCAGAGTCTTCAGGGCGGGAGTGTGGTTTTAAAGCCTGTTAGGCAGAATTCCGTAAAAGGAACAGAAACTGCGATTATTATAAATGCGCCTCAGGAAAAGGTATGGCAGGTGTTGGAGCAGAAAGAAAATCTTTCTAAATTTATTGATCAGGTGGAAGAGGCTCGGGTGCTCAGTAATAATGGGAGTGACCAGATGGTTAAAACTTCCGTTAAAATATGTAAACTTTTACCGAGTTTTGATTATGTTATTTGTTTTGATCATAGTGAAAAATACAGAAGAATGACTTTTAGAAAGACTAGTGGATGTTTTAAGGAGCTATTCGGCTGTTTTGAATTCATTCCATACGGAGATAGTACAATTCTGGATTGCCAGGTATATGCTGACCCGGGTTTTTACATTCCGGTATTTGTCAGCAGTAATCTTAAGTCTGATGTGGAAGATATTATGAGGTCGATAAAGCGGGAGGCGGAGAGGTAATTCGTCATTGCGAGCCATGGAATGTCTTGCCGCATCAAGTGCGGCATCTATCCCTTTTGGCTATTAGACTTTATTGTTAATTAGCTAGACCCCGTGTCAAGCACGGGGTGACATTTTTGGGGATTTTTATTCAATATCAAGCAGCATAAAATATAGTGATGTATTACTTCACAGATTTATATTAAATATAAATCTAAAATCTTTTTATGCAAGAATTTGAACTAAAATATCTGGAAATAATCAGCAAAAATATTAAAAAATACAGGGAAGAAAAAGCCTTATCCCAAGAGGAACTGGGAGAAAAGGTGGATTGTTCCAGGGAATTTATTAACAGAGTTGAAAATCGAAAAGAAGATCCAAGTTTAAAAATGTTGTTGAAAATTGCTTTTGTTCTTGATATTTATCCGCAAAGATTTTTTGAATAGATAGTCGTTATATGCCCACCCGGATAATATTTTTTGATCTTAAATCAAATTAAAATCAAAAATTATGAAAGTTTCCTTTCCGCATATGGGAAATACCTATATAGCCCTTGCTTCGGCCTTCAGGCTCCTAGGCGCGGATTTTGTTGTGCCGCCGTATTCAACCAAAAGGACTTTAAACCTGGGCAGTAAACACAGTCCCGAAGTGGTCTGTTTGCCGTACAAGCTTGTGTTGGGGAATTATTTGGAAGCTATAGAGGCTGGAGCAGACGCTGTTTTGATGATTGACAGTCCGGGGACATGCAGGCTAGGCCAGTATAGCGATATGGCAAGAAACGCCATCAGGGATATGGGTTATGATACAAAATTTATAAACCTTGATCTGTATAAAGGAAAGGTTTTTGAGCTGTATAACGGGTTTCGGGAAGCAACAGGCAATAATAATCCGGTTGATATTATAAGGGCAATAGAACTCGTTTTAGTTAAGATTGACCTATTAGACGAGTTGGATAATGTTTACAGCTACTACAGAGCAAGAGAACAAAAAAAAGGAAGCGCAAAAAGGATACAAACAAAAGCTCTCAAACTTCTGGATGAAGCAATGACCCCCGGAGAAAGCCGAAAAGCGCTTAAAAAAAGCGTGGAATTGTTTTTAGGATTAGCTATAAATGAGCATAAGCCAGTGCTTAATGTAGATTTAACCGGTGAGATCTATGTTGTGATTGACCAGTTCTCAAATATGGATGTGGAGAACGAACTGGGGAGGTTGGGTGTGCAGGTTCACAGGAAAATAAACTTGAGCAACTGGACGAACGCCTTTTTAAAGCCAGTGTTGTTTAAATTAGAAGAAACTCACGGGGAAAAAGTAAAAAAACTTGCAAGAGACTTTATAAAAAGGGATGTGGGTGGAGATGCGCTTGAATCAATCGGGGATGCGGTTAATGCCGGAAATAACAAGACTGACGGCGTAATTCATCTTCTGCCGTTTACCTGTATGCCGGAAATAATTTCTCAAAACATAATGCATAATGTAACAAAAGCAAACAATATCCCTGTTTTATCACTGGTTATGGATGAATTCACTGGCAAGGCGGGATTTGTCACGAGGTTGGAGGCGTTTGTTGATCTTATTGAGCGGAGGAGAGAGCTACTCCTCAATAATTGCTAGCAACGAATCACATTGCCCAATTTCTGCAAGCTTTTTTTCGTATTCAGCCTGCAAGGTTTCATTATCCAGAAAAGCCCACTCAATGTGACCGGCGGGTTTGCCTTTAGAAAGCCAGTGCAGGTGGTTTGCAAGGGTGTAACGTTGATATTGCCTTATAGAATGAGTTTTAAAGTTAGTTTTTTCCAGTAAGGTCTTTAGTGTAGTCTGATCAAACAGGTATAAATGGCAGCTCCAGTATGTGAAATCGGAAAATGCCTTGCAATCGTACAAATGAAGAAGTACATCAGTAGAAGAAGGCACTTCTATAATTATTTTGCCTCCTGCTGCAAGCTTCGGATAAAGCAAATTTAATACTGTGAGAGGGTCTTTTAAGTGTTCCATTACATGAAATAAGGTGATAACATCAAGGGTTTTATCAGGGATTTCTTCAATAGAGGAGAAAACTTTAAAATCTTTTTCCAGAAAATCCCGGCATTTTTTATCAGGCTCGAGAGCAAAGAGTTCCAGTGAAATGTTTGATTCTTTAATCTTTTTTAATAAAGAGCCTTTGCCACAGCCAAAATCCAGTATTCTCTTGTTCTTAAAAAATTCCTTGTGTAAATTAAATCTTTTTTCTGTATCAATTTTATCTGTATCAGCTGCTATACTGCCGAAACTGATGGATTTCCCCATACCGCCTTCTTCATAAAACCCCGGGTTTATATGTTCATTTTTGTCAAGAAAAACAAGACCGCAGTTGTTGCATTTCAGGACTTTTATGTTTTCTCTGTCCCTTACCCTGTCTTTTATTAAGGAATGAGAATTATTTTTACAAAGATAACAATCCATACTATAATTAAAAACTAACTTTCTTGAAAAGAAGGTACTTAACAAAAACTCATTTAATTATAGCAGGAAATTGAGTTTAAAAGGTGATAAAGTGGATATACTTAAAAGGCTGGGGGTAGAATTATATGGGTAAAGTCGTTAGAGTTGGAAACAAATTAATTGGTAAAGAGCATCCTTGTTTTATTATTGCTGAAATAGGCATAAACCATAACGGATGTGTTAACATTGCAAAAAAATTAATCGACATAGCCGGGTCAATGGGATGTGATGCGATAAAATTTCAGAAAAGAACCGTGGATGTTGTGTATTCAGCGGAAGAACTTGCTTTACCAAGGCCGAATCCGTTTGGTGAAACAAATGGCGATTTGAAAAGAGGGCTTGAACTTAAGCTGGAAGATTATGAAGAAATTGACGATTATTGCAGAAAAAGGGGAATAATGTGGTTCGCTTCCTGTTGGGATAGTGGAGCTGTGGATTTTATCGAGTTCTTTGACCCTCCATGCTATAAAATAGCGTCTGCAACACTTACTGATGATGAATTGTTAAGGTATACAGCTTCCAAAGGAAAACCTATATTAATATCCACGGGCATGAGCAGCGTGGAAGAAATTGAACATGCCCTGAGTATAACCGGAACTGATAATGTAGTACTTTATCACTGCACATCAACCTATCCGACAGACGCTGATGAGGCGAATCTTAATGCAATTTTTGAATTTGATAGAAAATATGACTGTCCAATCGGATATAGTGGGCATGAAAGAGGTATAACTCCATCTATACTCGCTGCTGCATTCGGAGCGGTATCTATTGAAAGGCATATAACCCTTGATAGAACAATGTGGGGCAGCGACCATGCGGCCAGTCTTGAGCCGACAGGTTTACATAAAATGGTAAGAGACATCCGCGCTGTTCCAAGATTACTTGGTGATGGACATAAAGTCGTATATAACAGTGAAAAACCAATTATTAAAAAGCTTAGAAGGGTTTTTAATTCTGCAAGCAAATGCTTAATTTAAATAAGAACATAAAAATTATTGCAACGGATTTTGATGGTGTACTGACAGACGGGTATGTTTATTACTCGTCTGTTAGTGATGAAGAAGTAAAACGCATTAGCTTTAAGGACATTATGGGGATGTCGCTGGCCGTTAAAAACGGGTATAAGGTGGCGATTATTTCCGGGGAAAAAAATTATATTATTGACCGGTTGGCTGCAAAGTTCAAGCTTGAGGACGTGCATCAGGGTATAAAGGACAAATTAGCGGCGTTAACAAGTATTTCTGAGAAATACGGCGTGCCGTTATCAGAAATATGCTACATTGGGGATGATATTAATGATATCTTGGCGCTGGAGGTGGTTGGTGCTGCTGTGACAGTTCCTCAAGCTAACTACAGGGTTAAGCAAGTGCCGGGCGTATTGATTACGCAGGCTAATGCAGGTGATGGAGTGTTTAGGGAAGTTATTGATTCTCTTTTATTCTTGTCTAGTCAGGTTATGCAATAGACTTCAGATGAATTTTCCTTTTTAATTCATGTATTATGAAAATCCTTTACTGTACTGATTTTTCTAATGCAGCTTTGCATTCGTTCGAAAAAGCCTTGCCTTTTTTAAAGGATGGGTGTGAAGCTGATATTATAAGCGTTAGCGATTTGGATTATGCGCATATTCCCATATACAAAGATTATAAGCTGCAAAATCTTGAAAGTGCCCGATCTTATGTTGAATCCAAAGGGATAAAAGTCATAAGAACGCTTAGCCCGCTGGGAAATCCGGCTGAGGAAATAATTAAACGAACCTTGGAAGAAAGGTATGACCTGATTGTTATAGGTTCACGTAGTAATGTTTTATATAAATGGATAGGCAGCACAAGTCGAAAAGTGGCTGAAAAGTCCTCAGTACCGGTTTTTATTGCCAGGATGACACAGAGAGTAAAACCATCTCAAGGGAAAAAAGATGTGTTGTTTGCTGTGGATGGGAGTGAGAATTCGTACAATTCAATAACAAAAGCAGTGGAAATACTTGATTTTACGAATTCATCAGTGGAAATTTTGACTGTTAAGCAAGGGAAAGAGGATTTGCCGATAGAAATAACCACGGATAAGGAGTGGTTGCAGAGAATTTTAGATAAACAGGAAGAAAACGCACGACAAATAATTGAGCAATCAACACGCCTGACCGCAGAAAAAGGAATAAAGGTGGATTCGGGTATAATACAGGAGGGTGATACAGCTAATGAAATAATGGAATATGCTGAAGCTAAACAAAAAGACCTTATAATTATGGGTTCTCACGGGAGGGAAGGGGTTTCTTCTGTGTTACTCGGCAGTATAAGCAAAAGGGTTCTAGATAATACATTCTGCCCGGTTATGATTGTGCCTACTAAGAAGGTATAATGCCTTTCAAATCATACTCTGTTGCATGCGTTATTTTGACATTTACAATGTCGCCCGGGGTAAGTGATTCGGTTGTGTTTATGTAAACAAGCCCGTCAATTTCCGGTGCGTCCCGGTATGTTCTTCCTATAACCTGTTTAGGTGAAACGGTTTCAATAATTGAAGGTATTGTTTTTCCTATGAGGGATTGATTAATTTCTGTGGAGATTCCCTGTTGAAGCTTCATAAGTTGGTTTTTTCTGTATTTTTTTACTTTAGCAGAAACCTGGCCTTTAAGTTTGCCTGAAACAGTGCTCGCTTCCTTTGAATATTCAAACACTCCCAGCTTATCGAACCTGTATTTTTCAATAAAATTGTATAAATGCTCGAAATGCTGCTCGGTTTCGCCAGGGAAGCCTGTTATAAACACTGTCCTGATCGCAACATCATTGATTTTTTCCCTGATTTTCTCAATAAGCCTGCCGTTATCAATGGCGGGTCGGTTCATCATTTTTAAAATATCAGGATGTGAGTGTTGAAGTGGAATATCTATATACTTTACAACTTTTTCAAGCCGGGCCATTGTATCGAGCAGTTCATCATTAGCCAGGGAAGGGTAAAAATACATTATTCTTATCCAGGAAATTTCATCAATATCGTTTAATTTTTCAAGCAGGGCGGGCAATGAGGGCTTTCCGTAAATATCTTTTCCGTAGTTGGTGGTGTCCTGAGCTATGAGGATTATTTCACTCACGCCTTCTTTTGCGAGTTCTTGGGCTTCTTTAACGACTGATTCGATTGGCCTGCTTGTATATTTGCCTCGAAGTGAAGGAATAACGCAAAAAGAGCAGGAATAATCACACCCTTCGGCAATTTTTACATAAGCGCCAGGGCCTATGGATATATGAAATCTTTTAGCATCTTCAATATGACGGTGATGTGGTGTTTTCTGGACTTCAAACGATGAATTGCCTTTAATAATATCGGATATTTTATGTAAATCACCTGTGCCAACAAATCCATAAGCTTCAGGGATGACTTTTCTGAGTTCTTCTCCGTGTTTTTGCGGCAGGCAGCCTGCGATAATCACCTTTTTACCGACTTCAGTAAGGTTAAGAATTGTCCTGACAGATTCTTGTTCGGCTTCTTTTATGAAGGAGCAGGTGTTAACGACGACAATATCGGCGTTCTGCTCATCAAGTGTGATTTCATAGCCGTCTTGATGCAGGATTCCGAGCAGATTTTCGGAATCCACCAGGTTTTTTGGGCATCCAAGGCTTATAAGCCCGATTTTCAGTATATTATTTTGTTTGGTTTTTGTTTCCATTTTTTAAATATTTCTAGCGCTTCTGGTATTTCAATCCTTGTTAGCCGGTTATTTGTTGTAATTTTAAGTTCTTCGTACATTAAATTATCTTTAAAGCCTATATTTTCAGCATCTTTACGTGTGTTTGAATAGTAAATTTTACGTATATTTGCCCAGTGGCAGGCAGCCAGGCACATTGGGCAGGGTTCGCAGCTTGTATAAATTTCGCATTCGCCGAGGTCATAGGTATTTAAAATTTTTGATGCTTCTCTTATAGCTAGTATCTCGGCGTGAGCGGTCGGGTCGTTGGTTTTGATTACCTGGTTATATCCCTGGGCTATGATTTTACCGTTTTTTACAATAACCGCACCAAACGGCCCGCCATGGTTGTTGTCTAAGGCCATCCCCGCGAGCTTTACAGCTTCAAGCATAAATGATTTCTGTTCATTCATTTCAAAATTATAGACTTAAAATACTTACATAACAATAATGCCGGCTGGTGTAACAAAGTATTACAGGTTTAATGCTAAGAGGTTAATTTTTTATTTAGGGGTTTTATATAAGTAGATATAAGTCAGGAGAAAATTTATGAATATTAATCCAGCTAATTTAAAACGACCAACTCTATTCATGGAAAGTGAGAGGGACAGAATAAAATCGTCTGAAAAAGGGACAGAACCTGAAATGGTTGCATTTTTACCTTTTGGGGAATCATCTAAAAATAAATTAAGCGGCTATGTTGTGCCAGCAGAACCAGCAATTTTAAATTTAGCTGATGGACAATTAAAAGTATACTCAAATAAATATAAAGCTGATTCTTTTGAAATGATGAAATCCAGCACTAAATAAATATTTAAAAATAGCTAAACAATAAAAAACCTGCGTTATTCGCAGGTTTCGTTATTTATTCCTTTTCTCCTACCCTACCTGTTTTCTTAAAATATTTTCCCTTATGCCTGTCGCAAGGTCATCCCTGCCGCTTTTTTGATATATTGCAGCCATTGTTTCAAGGAATTTCGTACCGTCAAAGTTTTCCTGTGCTTGTTGTGTCTGTTTTTTTGTAATTTTTGTTTGTGTAGCCTGTCTTACAGCGCTTGATGCCGGGGCGGCTTTTGGTTTTAATATCGGCCTTTCCAGCGGCGCTGGCGAACTCATTCTTCTTGGCGGTAACTGGCTGTTCTGGTATTCTTTGAGTCCGTATTGAGATGTAGACATATTAATATTGTTAACAGGTTTTCTTGCTATAATTGGAGCGCCCAGGCTTTTAGTCAGAAGTTCCCTGGACTTTTCTTTCTCGGATGTCAGGCTAATTTCAACAGCTTTAGGCTTGCTAAAGAACTTAATACCCACAGCTATAATCATTGCTAGCATTATAAACCTTAATACCCAGTCAAAAGAATCACCTGATGTAAGTGAATTTTGAACACTTTTAAAATTAGCACTGCTTGTTTCCTCGTAGGCAGCTACAGGCGTTACAGCTGCTACAGGTGTAACAGACTTTATTTTATCAACTGATTTATCGGAAAGATCAATGAATATTGGTTCAGATGGTGCTGTTTCCGTCGGTTGTGCGACTTCTACTGTTTTCACTATTTCCGCTGTTTCCGTTTCAGAAGTTTTAGGAATTTCTGGAGTTTCAGGAGTGGCTATAAAGCTTAATGTTTCATCTCTTGTATCAAGAATAATTTTACCAGCTGCGATATTAAACCCCTGAAGGAAAATCCGTAGTTTATTACCTGAAGATGGTTGTACAATAACGTGATCCATTTCCGTAGCATTGTTATATTTGGTGTTTATGGACTGGGCAGGCCTGATGTCTTCCAGCTCAAGCACAACTTTGTTCGATGCGGTTATGTATTTTTTAATAGGCACATCTTTATCAGTTCTTACTATGACTCTATAGCTTTGATTATCAGGAGAGTCAATTTCTATACCTTTTAATATTGCGCCTTCGAAAGCATTCACAGGATTGTTGATTAACAATGCGCACAGCCCTGTTATAAACATAAATTGCTTAAAAATTTTCATATTATACACGACTCCCCAAGCTAGTATTTCCCTACCTTTATAAGATTACCTCTTTATGCAGGGTTGAATCATCAATCTTGGGATGTAAATCCTTTAAATCATAGGGCTTATTTTTATAAACTCTTTTACAAGTTCAGGGTCCCACTGCGTTCCCGCCCCATTTCCCAGCCTTCTTATGGCTTCATCAGTCGGCATACCTTTCCTATACGGCCTGTTACTTGTCATTGCATGATAAGAATCCACTATGGCTACTATTCTTGCACCTGTAGGGATGTTTTCGCCTGAGAGGTTGTCAGGATAGCCTGATCCATCCCAGCTTTCATGATGGCTTCTTACTATTTTGGAGGCTACTTCGCTGAATGCAGGCATTCCCTCAAGAATTTTGCAGCCAACTTCCGGGTGCTGCTTTATTTTTTCAAATTCTTCATTTGTTAAAGGAGAATTACTATTTAGAATTGATTCAGGAACACTTATTTTGCCTATATCGTGGAATGCTGAGCCAACGCTTATAAACTCGCTTTCCTCGTCAGAAAAGCCCAGCATTTTTGTGAAAATTCCGGCATATTTTTGTACAGACTTGGAATGTTTGCCGGTGTAAGAATCTTTTGCGTCAATTATTTTAATCATGGAGTTTGCAACACTTTTTACATCAAGGGTTTGAGTCAGGAAAAGGGCCTGCGTTGGGGGCTTTGTTTCCAGAGGGTTAGTTTTACTAAATAAGGAATCAGGCTTTGTTTGAGGTAAAATCCTGCTATTTAGTCCATTTGACTTTGCAGTATACACATTACCCATTACCTGATTAAAAATAGAAGAATCTAAATTCATAAATATCCACATCCCTTGAAAAACATATTATAAAGATATAAAAAATTTTTAATTCGGTGGATTGTTAGCTAAAACCTTAAGTTTTTATTAAATTTGTCCAGTAAATAAGTTATTGAATTCTTGTATAATGGCTTCCTGTACGGTATCGAAAGAAATATCCTGCCCCATTACTTTTTGTAGGGAGGACATAACTTCCGCATTAAGGCCGCATGGATTGATTTTCTTAAATCCTGCCAATTCATTGTTTATATTAAGCGCAAAACCGTGCATTGTTATGCCTTTGCGAATTGCTATACCGATAGAAGCTATCTTTTTGCCCTCAAGCCATACGCCCACGATGTCAGGGTCACGGTATGCAGGAATATTTAATTTTTGAAGTGTATTAACTATTAGATTTTCTATTTTTGTAATAAATTTGCGTATATCCAGTTTTTCACTTCTCAAATCCATTATTATATATCCGACAAGCTGGCCGGGCTCGTGATAAGTGAGGTCACCGCCACGATTTATGACATGCACAGGAACGTTTTTGTCAAGAATATTATCCAGTTTAGCTCCTTTGCCTCTTGTAAATACAGGATAATGCTGTAGCAGCAGGAAAAAATTTCTTTTTTCGCCTTCCTGTTTAAGTTTTACAAGATGTTCCTGGTAAGAAAAAGCTTGTTGGTATTCAATTATGCCTAGTTGTTCAATTATCCACATTAATAAATGATTTTTCCTTTAATTGTGTAAAACTCAATAAAAATATGTTTGAAACAGTCATTGCGAGCCTGGAAGTTGGAATAAACGCTTATAAAGGGCTTGGAAGATTGCTTCGCAAGCTAATTATCCATATATATCCCAACTTCCAGGCTCGCAATGACAATTACCTTATGACCCTGCCGGTGCAAGTATCATAATTGCGTTCTTGCCTTCCATAGAGGCTCTTTTCTCCTCAATGAAATTTTCGCCTTCAAGATCAGCATAGATTCTTTTTATCAGGTCAAAAGCCAGATTAGTATGCTGGATTTCCCTTCCTCTAAGCATAACTAATATTTTTACTTTGTTTCCTTCATGAAGGAATTTTTTAATGTTTTTAAGCTTTACCTGATAGTCATGCACGTCAATTTTATAGCGCATTTTGATTTCTTTTACTTCAGGGGCATGCTGTTTTTTCTTAGCTTCTCTGGCTCTTTTTTCAACTTCAAACTTGTATTTGCCGTAATCAAGAATTTTCGCAACAGGCGGTTCCTGATCCGGACTGACCACGACTAAATCAAGGTCTTTACTATAAGCCATTTCCAACGCTTCACGGGTCTGTATAACTCCCCAGTTTTTTCCCTCATCATCAATAAGACGAACTTCTCTTGATCTTATTTTTTCATTCATTATTGGCCCGTGGCCTGAAAATTTTGCGTTACTAATGGCTTTTCTCCTATGTTAACTACTTACTACTGGTTGTATTTGCCGAAGACGGGACTCGAACCCACACAGGCTATGCCCACATGGCCCTGAACCATGCGTGTCTACCAATTTCACCACTTCGGCCTGCTTTTTTGTATTTTTATCTATATTAAATTTACACTAACAATCGTTAAAAGTAAATATTACGTCTGTCATTGCGAGGAGTGAGCGCAGCGAACGACGTGGCAATCTATCCAACGTGGCATGTAAACTGTGGGCCTTTGGCCCACTTAGATAGATTCTCACGTCGGGCGAGAACTAATTATTTTGTATCCTTCCTAATTATTTGTTCGCCCTCCTCAGAATGACAGGAGTTACTTTTATGCACTCCGCAGGGCATACTGCGCTGCACAATCCGCAGCCTGTACATTTTTCCTTATCAATTTTATAACATATGTCTATAGCCTGATATCCGGCATCCCGACAAGAAATATAGCACTTTTCACATTTTGTACAGGTTTCGAAATCTATCTCTGAAATTACCTTGTAGGTATTATCCAGTTTATAAAAAGACGTCACATACTTAAGCGATGTTCCTCGAATATTATCGAGAGTATTCATTCCAAGGTAATCAGCAAGGCCCTGACTGAGATTATGTATAATTTCATAACCGCTGAGCATTACTTCTGTACAAATCTGTACTGTTGATGCGCCAAGCAGGATGAATTCCACAGCGTCCTGCCAGGTACTTATACCTCCAGCTGCAGATACTGGACATTTTACTAATGAGGCAATTTCAGACACCGCTTTTAAAGCAATCGGTTTTATTGTTTGTCCTGAAATTCCGCCGTAGGTGGACAAAATTGGCTTGCCTGTCTCAATATCAACACCGGCAAACCCCTTAACAGTGTTTATTGCTGTTATGCAGTCAGCTCCGTTACCTACACATACTTGAGCAAGGTAGCTTATACTGGTTACGTTTGGAGATAATTTAACCCATACAGGAATTTTACTTACTTGTTTAACTGATTTTGTTATTAGGCCTGCTGCTTCAGGGATATCCGAGCAAGTGTTGCCCATGTTTTTTTCCGGCAAACCATGCGGACAGCTAAAATTAAGCTCCAATGCGTCACTTCCGGCATCCTGCATCATCAGTGCAAGTTTTTGCCAGGCTGCAATATTACCTGCCTCTGCTGAAATACTTGCTATAACGGTTTTTTCAGGATATTTACTCTTTAAAAATCTTACATCCTCGACCCATTCCTCTACCGAGCGGGGGCTAATCAGCTCAATGTTCTTTAAACCATTATTAACCCTGTGAATTCTTGGCGCAACCTCAACCATATCTTCGTGGTTAAGGCATATAGTCTTGGTAACAGCGCCATTCCACCCGATATCAAACGCTCTTGATATCATTTCCGCATTTCGGGTTGGCGGGCCGGATGCTAATATGAAAGGATCCCTATTCATTATTCGAATTTAAACACCATTTTCTGCACTTCTGCGCCGTCAACAGCTCTAAGGTCGTTTTCCAGAGCCTGTATGTCGGTTTCTTCTCCGATTACATCAAGGAGAATTACGCCATCCGGCGAGCAAACGTTATTTGAAGCGTTATGAATTCCGATTCTTGTTTTAATATTGCATCCATGCCTCGAAATAATTGCCTGGAATTCAGGCGATGTAACGGTTCTTTTTCTTAATAAAACTCCAAGAATTGTAGTCTTTGTCATTTCTTCCCTCCTCTTTCTATCAATAAAAAAATTATATCAAACAAACCCGCAGGTAAATAAGAAACTTGTAGGGTGCCTAATGATACCCTACAAGTTGGCTATCTAAAAATTCAATTTAATTTACATTTAAATTAATGGTATTAGTTAGGAATGATTTTCTATCAAAAGCTTCAAATATCTTACTTATTTGATCACTATGTAACCCTTCTTTTTCATTACTGGCAGTATTATCATTCTTTTCCCTTGGAGCTTCTGTTACAATTCTTAAATCTAGTGGAGACCATTGAGGATTTTTTGTTTCAATAACATTTACTGTTTTTACTGTTACGTTTTCACCAAGTTCAGCGGCTCTGGCTAAAATTGCTTTTTTATGCGTTCCTGCCTGTTGTGCATTCGGGTATTCAGGAATATAACTTGCTTTAAATGCAGGAGAAATACTTTTAATCATAATTCTTTACCTTTATATTTACTTACAACGTATAAAATCCCCTAAAAAAATTTGTTAATAAAAAAGATGATAAAAAATTTTATAATATCCTAAAAAATCGCTTCTGATATGAAAAAATTGGTTTTAATATTTCTTAAAAGCAATTTTTTAATTGTTCTGTTTTTAGATAATTAGTTATTAATAACAGAAAAACTATCATGCAAATATCAGGAAACTATAATCCTTATACTCAGCCTTTATACAGAAAACAACCGACAAGGGTAAGTTTTGGCACAACTGTACCACGGATTAGCGTTATTAATCCTGAAACAGAATCCGAATTAAATCCGCAAACAAAGCTTTTTAGAGATGATATAAACTGGAATTTCCTTACAAAAACTATAAAAAAGCATTTCCCGGAAGGAACAAAAATATATTGTTATGCCGGATCAGATGGTTCAGAGGCGTATTCCCTGGCAATGAAACTTATAGATAAATTCGGCGATATAGAGGCAGAAAAATTTTCGATAGAATCTATTGATTTGAATAAAGAAAATATTGATCTGGCTAATTCCGGCTTGTTAGGAATTGATGAAACAGGCAGATGGCCTGATAGACACAGCTTTAATGACAATATTAAACATAAGCGTTTTGAAGATTATTTCACAGAAGATGATACTAGAAAGCCTGTAAAATATGATTGTGAAGACAATCCTATGACAATTAGTTATTATAAAGTCGCTAAAGAATTAACAGAAAAAATTGAATTTAAGCAGGGGAATATATTAAAAGATACTAAAAAAGAGTTTGAAAAGCCCTGTGTGGTTATGTTTAGAAATGCCTGGTATACATTAGGTGATTCTAATATAGAAAAACTAGCTGATAACTTATCATCAAACTTAAAAAAAGGGAGTTTAGTGGTTATTGGCGAAACTGAAAATCATCACAGGGATAGTGAGTTGTCTCATCGAGTTGATATTTTACTTGAAAATAAAGGCTTTAAGCCTATTAAACAATTGTTTAGAAAAAGTTATATTTTTGAAAAACAGTAGTGAGGATGTGCCCGAAATTTATGGTACAATAAATTTTAAAATTATAAATAGGATTTCACCTAACCTAAAATAAACAATGGAAAACATTTCAAAACTAAATTGTTGGGAATACAATAAATGCGGCAGAGAGCCTGGCGGCATCAATGCTGCTGAATTGGGAGTATGTCCTGCTGCCATTGAAAAAAAACTCAACGGCATTCATTGCGGAAAAAATGCAGGGAGAGCCTGCTGGATTGTAGCGGGCACTTTATGCGAAGGTACAATTCAAGGAACTTATGCAACAAAACGAAAAAATTGTTTAAAATGTGATTTTTACAAACTTGTTAAAGAGGAAGAATCTCCTAAATTTATTACAAGCAATATACTTCTTGAAATTAATGAAAGACGTATGACTGCTATTATGGATAATATGACAGATTGTGTAATTACCACTGATGATAAAGGTCTTATAGAATCTATTAATTCTATTGGCGAAAACATGTTTTGTTATTCGAATCAGAAAATTATTGATAAAAAAATTAGTATACTATTACCTGAATTGTATATTAATGCAAATGGTTTTTATTTAAAAGACAAAAACAATTCCCGTATATCTCCTAATGTTATTGATAACAAGTTTGAGCTTACAGGAATGAAAAAGGATAAAACTATTTTTCCAATAGAAATAAGCATTAATAGAATAGTATTGGAAGCCAAAATTATATTTGTTGTGATTATAAGTGATATTACTCAACGTAAAAAGATTGATAAAATGAAAAACGAGTTTGTTTCTACTGTAAGTCATGAACTCAGAACTCCTCTTACTGCAATATGCGGTTCTTTGGGACTTCTTATTAACAGCAGCATTGTTGACCCAAATCAGGTTAAAAGTTTAATAGATATTACGTATAAAAATGGTTTACGCCTTGTTGATTTAGTTAATGATATTTTAGATATTGAAAAAATTGAAGCAGGAAAGATGGTTTTTGCTTTTGAACCCATCGAAATAACTTCAATTGTGGAATATGCTATTGAATCAAATAAACATTATGCTGGACAATACAATGTTAAATTCAAATTGAAAAAAATATTACCGAATACAAAGGTTTATGCTGATAAAAACAGACTTATACAAGTTATTACCAATTTGCTTTCAAACGCAGCTAAATTTTCTCCACCTGATAGTGAGGTATTAATCTTTATTCATAAGGAGGGAGAATTAGTACGGACCAGCGTTACTGATTATGGTTGTGGCATTCCGGAAGAGTTTAGGGACAAAATTTTTGAAAAATTTACACAGGCAGATTCCTCAGATACTCGTCATAAAGGTGGAACAGGGCTAGGTTTAAGTATTTGCAAGGCCCTTATTGAAAAAATGAGCGGGAATATTGATTATAAGACAAAAATTAATGAGGGAACTACTTTTTACTTCGATTTGCCTGAGTTTAATAACCGTGAATGAAGTACTCTCCAAAAATTTACCTTAACAATTTTTAACATTTGATTTTAAATTTTTACTATCAACTCTTTTATTTACGAGTTTTATAAAAACATAGTTATTAAGGAGAAAATTATGATTAGCAAAATTTCTTGCGCAAATATTGCCAACAACGCCATGAAAAAGGCGCCCTCGTTTAAAAGCGGGACTATGATGGAAACTATACACGTACCACAAAAGCCTGTTCCGTTGACTTCAAAAGAAGGTGTTAAACTTTTAAATTATTATACGCCTAACCTCCGATCTTATAGACTTGAAGGTCATGATCAGAAAAACGATGTTATTACATTTCGTAAGAAAGAACCTGATTCATTAACAGATATTAAATTTACCGTTACGCCGGGAGTAAATAATGTTGAAAAAGTGGAGATAGATCATAAAAGCCCTGCAAGAGATTTATCAATAGAATTCGTACTAGAAGATGGCACTAAAGAGCAAGAAGATGCAAACAATCTATTTAAAGAATTACCTTCTTAAGATGTAGCAATTATAGTTACAGTAGTTGTAGCAGGGTGCGCAATGCGCACCCTGTAATTTTTTGACGCTGATTATGCCAAATAACATTTTTATGATAAATTTTTATTGATAAATATTATGTATGGGAAAATAGGAGAATTATAGTGGAAAGAGAGATAGTTGATGCGGTCATAGTGGGCGCAGGCCCTGCCGGAATAGCTGCAGCGATAACCCTCGCCAGAGCAGGAAAAGAAGTTGTGATACTCGAGAGAGGCGATTTCCCCGGCAGCAAGAACATGTTCGGCGGTGCAATATATGCACAGCCCGTAGCAGAAATATTCCCGGAATTCTGGAAAACCGCACCCGTAGAAAGATACAACGTAGAACATAAATACGCCTTATTAGGTGATAAAGACGGCACTGTTATTGGCTACAAAAACGGCGAACACTCACAGGAAGGCCATTACAACAGTTTTACAGTCATCAGGGCTAAATGGGACAGATGGTGCGCAGAACAGGCTGAAGCAGCAGGCGCATTCATAGTTCCTGAAACACTGGTCACGGAATTAATCATAGAAGACGGCAAAGTAGTCGGCGTAAAAACCGCACAGGAAGAATTTTACGCAAGAGTAACAATAGTTGCTGACGGTGTAAACTCCATGCTCGCAAGACAAGCCTGGGGATTACCTGAACTCGAACCGGCAAGCGTTGCCGTAGGTATTAAAGAAGTTATTTCTATGCCTAAAGGAAGAATTCAGGATAAATTCAACCTGGAAGGCGACGAAGGCGTAATCTACACGATACTCGGCGGG